>NZ_CP005189.1:565000-567154 GCF_001563285.1 Sphingobium sp. MI1205 | reverse complement strand
GAGCGGCTACTCGCAACGGCGCTACCTATGGGCGCTTCCTTGTTTCCCCAGGGAAACAGCAGGGTGGGGCAGGGGAGTGCGACATGCTCGGACGCAAAGGAATGGGCCTGTTTCCCTGGGGAAACAAGGAAGCAGAGTGGCGCGTGCCTCCTCCCTTCGACCATTCGTTCAAGATGCCCCCCCGAGCGTATCACTGCTGTAAGCCCATCCCTCGCCGCTCAAGATGTTCAAGTGTGTCGCGCAGCGCCGTCGCCAGTGTTTCCATGTCGGCGCCTGATCCTGCATGAAAGCGGATCGTGATGCCCTGGCGGTTGGCCGATTGGACGGTCAGGGCAGGGCGGCCATAGCGCGTCGTCCAAGTGAATGGCTCTTCCTTGGGCTCCGATACCGCAACGCGCGGCGCGTCAAGCAGTCGCTTCAATATCTCGGCCGCAGGGATGGGTGGCGCTCCAGCGGCGCGGCGTTCCCGTTGTGTCGTGGCAAGGCGGGCCGCCTCGGCATGGATGGTCGTGGCGGCAGCATGATTATCAAGCGCCTGGGCCAAGGGATAAGCGGGTTTCAACTGTACATCGCCCGGTGAAGGGAAGGCCTCGATGATGTCGTCGGGGATTCCCGCGACCTTGATCATCTTGCTGAGCCAGCCTTTGGACAGCTTCAACCGTTCGGCCATGCGGGTCAGATGGCTGCCATAATGCGCGCCCAGCGCCTCGGCATAATTGCGGGCGCGCTCAAGATCGGTGACATCCTTGCGCGCGCGATTTTCGAGGTCGGCAAGGCGGAAGGCTGCTTCGTCGTCCAGCTGGGCAACCTGCGCCACGAACATCATGTCGGGATAGCTATGCGCCCGCAGCCAGCTGATCGAGAAATGGCGCCGCGTACCCGCGATCACTTCATAGTCATGATCAGGGTCGCCCTCGACCCGGCGCACGACGGCAGGCACTTTCTGCCCACCCTCGGCGATGATTGAATCGATCAGTTCGCGGCAGTTATCTTCGGTCAGATGCTGATACAGCCTGGCGTTGCCGGGCCATATGCGGACCTTGGCCGGGTCCAGCAGCAATTGGGTGACCTGCCGGACTTCACCCGATGCGAGCCTGGCTAGGGCGGTTTCGCGGCCGAGTAGCGTTGACCCCCGCGCTCGTTCTGGACGCGCCGGAACGGGAGCCAGGGCAGGGGAGGAGACTGGCTCTACCTCTCCCACAAGTTCGTTTTCTGCTTCTGACGCGAGGGTAGGGGCCTCCGCCTCGTCCGACAGCAAGGCCGCCAGATAATCCGATTGCTTACGCGCCATGGCTCTGTCCTCCGATTCGCGGCGAACATAAAGTGAACATTCCCCTGTAGGACAGAAGGCTTTTCGACTTATGCGCAGACGCCGAGGCACAGAGAGTACGCTCCTGCGGCAGAGCAACTCTTTTCATGCAAACGGCAGGACCGGACTGTGCCGTCAAAAAGGGCGTTTCGCCTGCCGGGGAGCGCAAAATTTCAGCGCTTTGGCGTTTCTGCGTGAACCGGGTTTCAGGCCGCATTGACGATATCCTCTTCCCGCGCCGGAGCTACCCGGCCCCAGCTTTGGCGGACCAGCGCCTCGATCTGGCCCATCGCCTCGTCCAGATTGGCGCGGCAGCGTTTGTGCGTGCGCGGCGTACCAATCGGCTTCTCCAACTCATAAACGGTCATCATGCGCAGCGCCGCATGGCTGATCTCCGCACTGTCCAGGATGGGGATGGGGAGAAGGGCAGGGCCAAAGCTCTGCTCCATGATGGCCCGAACCATCGAATGGCTGGGATCGTTGCTGTCGAATTTTGAGCAAAGCAGCCGGATGAACTGATAATCGACCGAAATCCCGGCGGTCTGCAACTGGCCGATGACCTGATCCATCATCGAAAGAAACTGGACGGTCGAGCAGAAGTCAGGCGTGGTCGCGGCCAAAGGCACGAGCAGCGCGTTGGCGGCCTGCATCACGGCCAGGCTGATCGTGCCCAGCGCTGGCGGCGGATCGAGCAGCACGACATCATAATGGCGGGCAAGGTCCATCAGGCCCTGCTTAAGCTTGCGAAAGCGCGCCGCCAGCACCGACCCGCCGTCGCTGCCCGCAGCCGCCAATTCATATTCGACGTCGAACAGTTCAAGGTTCGACGGGATCAGATCGACATT
>NZ_CP005189.1:300000-560000 GCF_001563285.1 Sphingobium sp. MI1205 | reverse complement strand
ACCTGAAACCGGATGCCTACAAGCAGTGGGAGGGTCCTTGAGACCTGACCGCGTACCTCTTGCATAATGGGTCTGTGACTTAGTGTATCATGCAAGCTTAAGCCGTTAGGTGTAGGCGCAGCGAAAGCGAGTCTGAACAGGGCGACAGAGTATGATGCATTAGACCCGAAACCCGGCGATCTATGCATGACCAGGTTGAAGGTGCGGTAACACGCACTGGAGGACCGAACCGTTTAATGTTGAAAAATTATCGGATGAGTTGTGCTTAGGGGTGAAAGGCCAATCAAGCCGGGAAATAGCTGGTTCTCCGCGAAATCTATTGAGGTAGAGCGTCGGATGATTGCCGTTGGGGGTAGAGCACTGGATGGATGCGGGGGTCGCGAGATCTACCAACTCTAACCAAACTCCGAATACCAACGAGTCTAGTCCGGCAGACAGACGGCGGGTGCTAAGGTCCGTCGTCAAAAGGGAAACAGCCCTAACCTACAGCTAAGGTCCCCAAGTCATCACTAAGTGGGAAAGCATGTGGGATTTCCAAAACAACCAGGAGGTTGGCTTAGAAGCAGCCATCCTTTAAAGAAAGCGTAACAGCTCACTGGTCTAAATAAGAGATCCTGCGGCGAAGATGTAACGGGGCTAAAGTGATGCACCGAAGCTTAGGGTGTGCAGTTTACTGCACGCGGTAGCGGAGCGTTCCGTAGGCCGTTGAAGCGATCTGGTAATGGGTCGTGGAGGTATCGGAAGTGCGAATGCAGACATGAGTAGCGATTAACAGTGTGAGATGCACTGTCGCCGAAATTCCAAGGGTTCCTGCTTAAAGCTAATCTGAGCAGGGTAAGCCGGCCCCTAAGACGAGCCCGAAGGGGGTAGTCGATGGGAACCACGTTAATATTCGTGGGCCTGGAGGTGTGTGACGGATGGCGTAACTTGTCTGGCCTTATTGGATTGGTCCAGGCAGGGAAGTTGTCCCAGGAAATAGCCCCTCCGTATAGACCGTACCCTAAACCGACACAGGTGGAATGGTAGAGTATACCAAGGCGTTTGAGAGAAGTATCCTGAAGGAACTCGGCAAATTGCCTCCGTACCTTCGGAAGAAGGAGGCCCCACATCAAGGCAACTTTTTGTGGGGGGCACAGGCCAGGGGGTAGCGACTGTTTAGCAAAAACACAGGGCTCTGCTAAGTCGGCTTCAAGACGACGTATAGGGCCTGACGCCTGCCCGGTGCCTGAAGGTTAAGAGGAGGTGTGCAAGCACTGAATTGAAGCCCAGGTAAACGGCGGCCGTAACTATAACGGTCCTAAGGTAGCGAAATTCCTTGTCGGGTAAGTTCCGACCTGCACGAATGGCGTAACGACTTCCCCACTGTCTCCAGGATATGCTCAGCGAAATTGAATTCTCCGTGAAGATGCGGAGTACCCGCGGTTAGACGGAAAGACCCCGTGCACCTTTACTGCAGCTTCAGAGTGGCATTAGGAAAGAACTGTGTAGCATAGGTGGGAGGCTTTGAAGCCAGGTCGCCAGATCTGGTGGAGCCATAGGTGAAATACCACCCTGTTGTTTTCTGATGTCTAACCTCGCACCGTTATCCGGTGCAGGGACCCTCTGTGGCGGGTAGTTTGACTGGGGCGGTCGCCTCCTAAAGAGTAACGGAGGCGCGCGATGGTGGGCTCAGGACGGTTGGAAACCGTCTGTTAGAGTGCAATGGCATAAGCCCGCCTGACTGCGAGACTGACAAGTCGAGCAGAGACGAAAGTCGGTCATAGTGATCCGGTGGTCCCTCGTGGAAGGGCCATCGCTCAACGGATAAAAGGTACGCCGGGGATAACAGGCTGATGATTCCCAAGAGCTCATATCGACGGAATCGTTTGGCACCTCGATGTCGGCTCATCACATCCTGGGGCTGGAGCAGGTCCCAAGGGTTTGGCTGTTCGCCAATTAAAGTGGTACGTGAGCTGGGTTCAGAACGTCGCGAGACAGTTTGGTCCCTATCTGCCGTGGGCGTCGAAATTTGAGAGGAGTTGACCCTAGTACGAGAGGACCGGGTTGAACATACCTCTGGTGTACCTGTCGTCCTGCCAAGGGCGCAGCAGGGTAGCTATGTATGGACGGGATAACCGCTGAAAGCATCTAAGCGGGAAGCCTCCCTCAAGATAAGATTTCTTCGAGCGGTCGTAGACCACGACCTTGATAGGCCGGATGTAGAAGTGTGGTAACATATGGAGCTAACCGGTCCTAATTGCTCTGATCGCGCCTGAGAGTCCCACCATCAATGACAATGCTGGACACAGCATCAGTCATTGAGCGTGGTGATCACCTCAAGCCAGATACAAGTACAAACATGCGTGCACGGCATCGATTAACAACCCAAAGCGCAAGCTTCATTGCTTGGTGACCATAGCGTCTGTGACCCACCCGATCCCATCCCGAACTCGGCCGTGAAACCAGTCTGCGCCGATGGTACTGTGGCTCAAGCCCCGGAAGAGTAGGGCGTCGCCAGGCATTGAAGCTTGCGCTTTGAAACAACAAACCCATTCACATCTCAAAAAAAGGGCGGCCCATAAAGCCGCCCTTTTGCGCTTCAAGGGAAAAACCGGACACCCGGTCCCTCAAAGCACAAATATCGGTGACGCGGGATGGAGCAGCCCGGTAGCTCGTCAGGCTCATAACCTGAAGGTCGCAGGTTCAAATCCTGCTCCCGCAACCAATGATATTGCGATCGATCACCGGAGGTCGCAAGACGCTTCAGGCCCGCCCTCCCGGCGGGCTTTTTGCGTTCTACTGCTATCGACAGGATGCCGGCAAGATCGCCGCGGACGTCGATCTTCAACCCGCCGTCTTCTGGAACGAGAATGATCTCCTGAACCAAGGAGCAGATAACCTTCGCAGCCTCCAACCGTTCGGTTCGCAGTCCCCCTGCAATGTCTGATACAGTTGATCCAATTGCCACGATAATGGTAAGCCATATTCGGATGCAGAAGCGGCGGCGGTTCGGCGGCATCCGCCACAACTTTCTCCAGTTCCCTCTTGCGATCGTCCGTGGCTTCCATCCTGGCGTTGATCTTGGCCGCAGCACCGCCCTTGAGGATCAGGTTCACGAGGATGTCGAGATCGCGGTCGACCTTCTTGATCTCGATCTTGGCCGCCTCGGTCGACGATCGCCCCTCCATGCGCTGGCGATTCATTTCGCGCGTAAATTCGTCGCAGAACTCCTTGAACAAGGCTGGGTCCATCAGATGACGGTGCAGAGCATGGAGAACCCGCTCCTCGCGACGATCGCGCCGGATGTTCGTCCGGTTGTTGCACGTACCTTTGTTCCGAGCCATCGCAAAGCCGAGTGAAGTGGCTGAGATCATTGTGAGCGCGTGCCGCAGTGCGCGCACTTATGTGAAGCTGACACCGCGGCCCATCATGCCCAGAACGAACTTGCGATGGAGGCGTTCAAAAAAGGGGCTTTGCAGCCGAGGTAGCAAAGGTCCGGAGCGCTCTCCCGAAGGGCACCCCAATAGAGATCTGGCTCCAGAACGAGGCCCGCGTCGGGCAGAAGAACACCATCACTCGTCGCTGGGCGAGGCGAGGCCCGCGACCTTCGGCCCCCAAGGACCAGCGGACCAAGTCGGCCTACATCTTTGGCGCGATCTGGCCCGAACAGGGCAAGGGCGCCGGGTTGCTCCTACCCTTCTGCAACACCCAGAGGATGACGTTGGACCTGGCCGAGATCGCACTCGTCGTCGCGCCGGGCGCGCACGTTGTGGTGCCCATGGATCAGGCCGGATGGCACATGACCGGCAAGCTCGAGGTCCCTGCCAACATCAGCATCGTTGCACTGCCCGCAAAATGTCCAGAACTGAACCCCGTCGAGAACATCTGGCAGTTCATGCGCGACAACTGGCTCTCCAACCGCATCTGCACATCCCCCGACAACATCGTCGATCACTGTTGCGAGGCATGGAACAGACTGATCGAGCGGCCGTGGCGCATCATGAGCATCGGTTGACGCAAATGACACGTCGGTTTTGATCAATGCAGGTTGGCATTAGAAGTCCTCAATCGAGCGTCACGCTGACTAACCGAGGAATAGGGGGCATAAACTGCGGCCTTCACCAGACGACCTCCTGCATCAGGAGCGGGGCGTGCTGCGCTCCTCCAACATTTCGCGATAGGCCTTTCGCGCGGTACGGCGGGCGAGCAAATGAACCAATGCAATAAGGCGCTTATCGCGAGCCCTCGACGCACTGACCGCTGAGGCGTCTGTAAGCGCAACGCATTTCATGCTGCCGCCTAAAGATAGGCAATCAGACGTCCCAAACCAGCTACGCCCAACCATAGTACGATGGATGCCCCGGCCGTGATCCGCAACACCATCGGCGGTTCATTGGTGCCGCCTTTCCAGCATTGCCGGAAGATCGCGGCATTGCCGAGCGCAAGGACGATCAGCCCGAGCTTCCAGGTGAAGATGCTTGACCGCGAGAGCGCCACTGCATCCGTCGCGAACAGCAGCGGGCCGGTCAGAAGCATGAACGTAAGTCCGGCCAGCCCCACAGGTGTGAGTGCCCGCGACAGCAGCATGAGCGGGAGCGAACGAAAGGCGCCGACAATGCGTAGGTCGAGTAGCCCGATACCACCGATCAGCAGGATCATGCCAAGCAGATGCGTGATGTTGGCCAGGGGATAGGCCCAGGCCGATTCCCGAACGAAGCTGCCAAGCGCAGAGCTTTCAATCGCTAAAGCTGCAGCTTCCACAGGGTTCAGCGCAGTTCGACTGTCTTGCGGTCCACCGTCACGCGTTCGATACGCATTTCAGCCGTTCCGTCGGAACGTGGATAGCCTACCAGCGTGACCGGTTTGCCGGAAGTTAACATCGCCTTGGTCAGACCACGCGCCTCCATCCGGGAGACAGGAGCAAGGACGAGGGTCCACTCCTTTTTCTGCCACATGACCTTGGCGCTGCCATGCGGATTGCCCCAGCTGACGGATGACAAAGGAGCGGTGACCGAGAGCGGTTTGGTCGAGTCATAGCTGCTCCAGCCGTGATGCGCGAAGCCCGCCGAAGGAGCGAACATCAACAGCATGGCAAGGCTCGAAACGAGCGCGTTCCTGAAAGGCATTTCGATCTCCCGATCACAACAGCCCGTCGCCCGGCCATGGTTTTACATCCGCTCGATGTCTCGTTCAACGCCCGGTCGCGGCGCGTAGGCAAATCTGCGTTATGTCAACTGGCGTGATCCGCACGTGGTAGCTCAGTTTGAAATTCGGCTATCGACCTCCTCACTGCCATGCCGGTCAAAAAAGCCGAGCGGCTAGAACGGACCGACCGCCTCGACGTGTAGCTGAATGTCGAACAGGAGGAAGTCACCGCATCTCCCATATCACTATGTGACCAAGGCGGGCCTTGCGGAAAGCCGGTGCACTTGTTCCAAGGAAACAGCCCTCGATACACATCACAAGGAGCGATAACCCTATGTCAGCGACTGCCGGCACGTTTTCACAATCGTTCTTCCACGGAACAAAGGCCGATCTGAAACCCGGAGACCTGATCGTCGTCGGCCACCAGTCCAACCATGCCGAGGCCAAACCATTATCTTGGGTATATTTTTCTGGCACGCTGGATGCTGCGATCTGGGGCGCCGAACTGGCCGCCGGCAGTGGAAGAGAACGGATTTATGTCGTGGAGCCAACCGGGCCGATCGAGGACGACCCCAACCTGACGGACAAGAGGTTCCCTGGTAATCCGACATTGTCCTATCGCTCCCGCGACCCGCTGCGCGTCATTGCCGAAGTGACGCAGTGGCAAGGACACCCGCCTGAACGGCTACAGGAGATGAAGGACGGTCTCGCCCGTTTGAAGGCGGAGGGTGCCGACATCATCGATTAACCTGATTGGGAACGGCGGTGTCCGCCCTTTGAGGCATAAAACTCGTCGTTCCGCTTTCCACCGGAAGCCGAAATTCAAACTAAGACACTGCCGGTCCGCAGCCGAAGTTTGCCGGTCCGGGTGGCGTTGCCCGGCTAGATACGCACCGCCATCCTGGCAAAATTTAAGCAGGAACGGCGTGGTTAAAGCCACTTTCTGCATTCCTGCTTTAAACAAAGCTCACTCAGTATAGGTGGCACGCAACGCGGCCACATCAACTGCGCTGACGCCCAATGCCTTGTCGAGATAGGCTTCGACAGAACCGTAACGCTGGTCGATTTCCTCTAGCGCCGAACTCAAAAACGCCTTGCCGTCAGCATCCTTGAGCGGCTGGGGCTTCGTGCCCTTATACTGAGCGAACATCCGGGCAGCGGCATTATCCGGGAACGCCGCCGGATCATACGGAGCGGTTTCATATTCCGGTCGGCGGTATTGGGTCGACAGATGATAGTCCGCAATGATGACATCCCGCGGAACGCCCAGGGCCGACAGGATCAACGCCGTCGCCAGCCCGGTGCGGTCCTGCCCCGCCGAACAGTTATAAGCCAGCGCCCCCCGGTTTGCGAGCAGGCGGTCGAACAGCACGCGGAACTGCGGTGCCATTATGTCGGGCATCCTGCGGTAGAGCGCCCCGCCATTGGCCAATGCCTGGCCAGTTGAGGGCTTCATCGCGCTGGTGATCGCCGTCATGGAATAGCCTACCGCATTGTAGGGCACACCGACGATACGGCTGGGTGCGAGTTGGCGCTCCTCGCTGGACCGCAGGTCAACCATATTGCCAAGGTGCAGGCCCTCGATGAGCTTGAGGTCGCCCTTGGTCAACACCGGCGTAGCGCCGGACCGATAGATCATGCCCCATTTCACATACCGTCCGCCTGCCGCCGGATATCCGCCGATGTCGCGGAAATTGGAACCCTGCTCCAGCGGCAACACCCGCTCGGCGATGCGAATTGCCTTGCCGTCCTGCTGATCCTTCAGCAGGAAGAAAGCGCGCTCGCCCGGCTTGACCGCCTGCTCATGCACGCCGTCCCTGTCCTTGGCAGACACCAGCGCCGATGCGGTTGCCGGAGCATCCGCCTTGTCGGACATGAATACATCGACGGCGTTTTTCCCGGTCCAGCTGATCTTCAAACGATCGGGCGCGATCCGCTCGACCATCGGGCTTGCAGGCACCTCCGCCGCAGCCATGGGGGAGGCTGCGGCACTTCCGAGCAGAAGGGCCGCAAGTGCAACGGACTTCATCATGATGGTCATCCCCATTTTAGAAATTGGCTTTGACGCCAAACAGATAGCGCGTGCCAAACAATTCCACTTCATAAGGCGTGGCATCGCTGCCGGTATAACGGATCCCCGGCTCATTGGTCAGGTTGACGACATCGGCATAGAGCGTGAAGCCCTGCACCAGTTCATAACGGACGGACAGGTCGACCCGCTCGTTGCTCGCCCAGTAAATGTCGGACGTGGCATCGACCGAAATGTCATCGAGCCATTTGGTGCGGTGCTGGTAGCCCACCCGCGCGGAAAAACCGTCCTTCTCATAGAATAGCGACAGGTTCGTGATGCGCTTCGACGTGCCGGGGAAGGCTACCTTTCGGCCGGACGGCAGTTCAAAATCGCCATCCACCAACGTCAGGCTCGCCTGCGCCCCCAGTCCATCGAACGGCGCCGGGAGGAAGGTGAAGGGCTGATTATAGGCGAACTCGACGCCGTAGAGTTTTCCGTCGCCGCCATTCAGCGTGGAGCTGTAAATGTAGCCCGAACGGTCCACGCCGCCAAAGTCGAACCGGTTGTCTCCGACCGGCGCTGTGGTGTCGAACAGTGTGTCCTTGACCTTGCGGTAGAAGCCGTTGACCGACAGCAACGAAGCCGGTCCAAAATACCACTCGGCCGAAGCATCGACGCCGAACGCCCGTTCCGGCTTCAGCGCGGGATTGCCGCCGATGATGGACTGGATGCCTGCCGCATCATTGATGGTGACGGTCGCCCGCTGCTCGACGAAGCTGGGCCGCGCCGCGCCGCTGACGAAGGAGGCGCGCAACTTGAGTTCATCGGTTGCGTCATAGTTAAGGTGGAGGCTGGGATAGACGAAGGTGTAATCGCTGCTGACCGCCACCGGGGCCAAGGCTCCGCCCACTCCTGCCGTGCCGGTGGAGCGGATTTTCGTATTTTCCACCCGCGCGCCCGCGACGATGGACAGGTCGTCCGTTTTCCAGCTCACCGACGCATAGCCGGCGATGATCCGTTCCTTGACCGTATTCGCCAGTGCAGGGTTCCGGCTCGGCACGGCGAAGGTGCCGCCCGCCGCATTCGCTTCGCGTGCGCCCGCGATCAGCGCGTCGAGCTGCTGGCGCATCCCCTTGTTGTTCAGATAGTTGAAGACGTAGCCACGATCGAGATCTTCATCGACGGGCGTCCCGGTAACGAAGGCGCCGGGCGTCCAGGGCAGGCCCAGTGCGGCAGCCACATCGCGCATGGCGAATGATCCGCTGGTGCCATCGGGTCGCAACAGAGCCAGGGCGCCCGGATCGACCGACTTGCGATCGTCATATTGACCGCCGAACGAGACGATGATCGCATCCGAAACATCATAGTCAAAGTCGGCCTTGCCGGTATAGCTCTTGGTCTTGCTGCCCATCACATAGGCGGTGAGCGTTTCGCGGTCGAAGGCGAATTGGTCGAGCGCGCCGCTGCTGCCGTTCGCGTTGGTGACGGTCAGGACCGGAAGATTATATTTGCCCGTGCTGTATGTGACGTCGGGGCGAAGCGCGGCAGTGGTCGACGACTGGCTGATGATCGGCAGGTCGATCTTGCTCTCCGTCTCGACATAGGCGGCATCCCAGTTCGCGCGCAGCCGACCGAAATCATGATCGCCATGCAATATGTTGACGAAGGTGGACGTCTTGTATTCGCCTTGTTCGAACGCCCCCGTTACGTTGGCGTCCACCGTAGTGCCGCTGGTCCCGGTGCGGTCCGCGCCGGTGAAGGTGAAGGTATACTGGTTGCGCTGCTCATGATCGAGAAATTCGGTGTAGAGGCTGGTGGCGCTGATATGATGGCCATCGGCCGGTCGGAATTCGATCTTGCCCGAAAGCGAGTTGATCTCCCGCTCGATAATATATTTCGCATTGCGAAGCTCCCGCAGCGCACCTGCGGCGTCGTAGCGCGGCTCGCTGTTGTCGGTCTGCTGTTCAAACTGGCTGTGAGACGCGGCCACCGTGATGCCAAAGACGTTGCTGCCATAGCTTAAGCGGCCCGCCGCCTGTTCCTGCGGCCCATTGCCCAGGTCGACAAAGCCATAGCCAAGGTCGAGATAGCCATGGAAGCCTGGCTTATCGAGGGCGGAGAAGGTCTTGATATTGACCCGGCCCGCCAGCGCCTCGGCAGGCATGTCCGGCAGCAACGTCTTGTTGAGTTCCACCGTGCTGATAAGCGCGGCCGGGACGGAGTCGAAGCGGAAGATGCGCTCCTCTGCGCCCAGCACATTGACGCCGTCAAACGAAACGACGGTCCAGCGGGTCGGCGCGCCCCGCACCTGAACATAGCGTTCCTGACCCTGGTCACGCTGCACGCCGATGCCGGGGAGGCGGGCAAGCGCAGCAGCGACGGTCTGGTCGGGGAAACGGCCCGCATCGTCGGCGGTGATGGCGTTGACGACATTGTCCGCCTCCCGCTGCACCAGGAGCGATGCTTCCAGGCTTTCGCGAATAGGGGAACCGTTGACGACGATCGCCTCCGCTTCATCCACCGCCACCGCCTCGGCCGATACTGCTGGGACGGCGGCACTATTCTCTTCTGCCGCTGCATTTTGCGCCATGATCGCAGCCATGGCCGTTCCGGCGACAAGCGCCGCCCTCAAGATGTCGTTTGTCATTGGTGAGCCCCTTCTCGTTTCGTTGGGGGGCACCTAGACGGGCATTATGACTGTGGAGCGTAGCGATGATGATGACAGCGTTACCGCGTCGTGACCTATATGTGACACCGCAACGAGGCATGAGAGAGCGTCATCATTCACCGCTAATGTTGAACGCCTTCGTTCGGACGGCCATGAAGCGCCATGCAATCTGGCGACCTTGAGATCAGCGAGGTTTTTTGCTAATGGCGTTCGCTGCAACGCAGGCGATCCTGCCTTTGCGGCGCGGCACGCGCCATCGACACAAAATTTCCAAGGATAAAAATTGTCTTCTTATAAAGCTCCTTCGTTCCAAGACCGCATTGCCGCAGCAGGATCCGCCAAACAGAAGGCTCTGGATGCATTGAGAGCCAAGCCGCCCGTCGATGAGGCAATTTTGGCGGAGCGACGCCGGGCGAGCGAAGCTAAAGATCAAGCAATTGCAATCGAGCGGGCTGCCAAGGCTGAGTCTGTTGCTTTGGCCAAAGCGCAAAAGGCAGAACGCAAAGCGGCAGAGCTGGCGGCGGAAGCCGAAAAGCAAGCAGCCGCAGAGGCCGCCGCAGCACTCAAGGCCGCCAGGTTGACACCCGCCAGCGCCGCTGAAATGAAGGCTGCGCGCGATGCGCGTTACGCTGCGCGCAAAGCCCGAAAATAGTTAGCTGATGCTGGCGCTGGCGTGCCAACAGGCGTCTTGCAGGGTGATGGGGCAAGTCCGACCCATCACATAACCTGTTGCTCAGGACAGCGCATCAACGCTGAGCATCCCCGGAGTTTCGGAGAAAATATGGCCGACTTGTATCTGAAAGCGTTGGAGTCGGAACGTCGAAGCCTATGGGCCGAATGCAGGCTGAAGGGTCTCGCAAAGGATACCCCGCAGCGTATTCGCATAGCGGAACTGGATGGATTGCTAGCCGAGCATAAAGCCAGGAAAAGCAGCGGATCTGCTCCGTCCGGCCCTGAAAACTGTTGATTGCCGCTGAGAAGTGCCCCTGGAAGGGCATAAATTTCCACTGAGAATTGACCCATGTTGAACTCGCCCCTGGCTTTGACGAGCGGGGGATCGTGGAGAGTTGGACATGGCGTTATTGAGCGTCATGCCGCTCTCATGTTCTGGAATTTTGAGGCTTGATCGCCTAAACAGGATCGCGAAAAGACTCGCATTCTCCAAAGATCGAGATGAAAATATTGCAGGTTCATCTCTCGCGCGACCATGGGTTCAGGCAGAGGAGATCATCATGAGAGGATTTGTCGGCAACATTGACGAATTGACGGAAAGCAATTCCGACTTCCGCCATGTGCTTTATACTGGCTGCAATCTGCAACTGGTACTCATGGCGATAGCGCCGGGCGACCAGATCGGGGAAGAAGTGCATGAGGATCGCGATCAGTTCTTCCGCGTTGAATTCGGAGAAGGCGAGGTCCAGATCGACGGCGTCTCCACCGCCATTGCCGCCGACGACGCCATTATCGTGCCCGCGGGCGCCCGGCACAATATCATCAATAGAGGAACGGGATTGCTCCAGCTCTACACCATCTATGGCCCGCCCGAACATGTCGATGGCACCATCCACCGCACCAAGGCAGATGCAGAGGGAAGTCACGAGCATTTTGACGGACGTACTACTGAGTAGCGGAGGCAGTCGCGGCAGGAGATAGTGATCAGTTGGTCGTTGTGAATAATCCACTGGAAGAGGAAAGCCCATGTACAATCGGATACTCATCTCGACCGACGGATCGGAAATCGCGCAAAAGGGCGTGGACCATGGCCTGGCGCTGGCAAAGACCCTGGGCGCCGAGGTAACGATCATCACCGTGACTGAACGTTTCCCGGTGTACACCAGCGGAGTGGGCTATGATCTTGCCTGGAGCGGTGTCGCGCTGGCTGAATATGCCGAAGGCCAGACGAAGGCGGCGGACAGCATACTGGCTGCCGCGCAACAATCGGCGCAGCGATTGGGCGTGACCGCCGACACGCTCCATGTCCCGGAAGCGGAGGTGGCCGAGGCGATCATCGCGGCTGCGCAGGAGCGGAACTGTGACCTGATCGTCATGGCTTCGCATGGGCGCCGGGGATTGGGTCGCCTGATGCTGGGAAGCAAGGCGTCCGAAGTGCTGGCGCACACCAATATTCCCGTGCTTGTGGTTCGCTGAGTTCCCGGCCGGGCGCCGTTTGAGCGCCCCGTTGGTCAACTCGCCTTCTGGGCGCACTCGATGCACAGGGCCGCTTCAGGCCGGGCCTCCAGACGCTGCGGCGCTATGGTGCTGCCGCAGTGCACGCATTCCCCATAGGTGCCGTTCTCGATCCTTGAAAGGGCACGCTGCACGGAGGCGATCTCGCGCGCGATCAAGGCGGCCTGCGCCTCCAGCGAGGCGTCGTCTTCCTTCTCTACCGCCCTTTCCGATGAATCCGGGTTCAGCGGCTCGGACAGATCATCGGCAACGCTTTTCTGGCGGCGCTCCAGTTCCGCCAGCTGCACTTCCAGACGCGATTTCGCAGAGTTCGGATCAATCACGGCAATTCTCCTATTCCTGTCCTGCCTGAACTGTGAGCCGAACGCGCATCGAAGCGCCAGGCTATGCCGACGCCGCCTGCCATCAATGCGACAGGAAAATGGAAAGCGCCGGACGTTCGAGCACCGACCGGGTGGCGCCGCCCAGGACGAATTCACGGACCCGTGAATGCCCATAGGCGCCCATGACCAGCAAATCGCTTTCCGATTCCGTGCAATAGGCTTGCAGCGCCTGTCCCGCATCACGCCCTGCGGCCGGGATCTCGATAGCGTTGGCGGTGATGCCATGGCGTCCAAGATGGCGAACGACATCGGAAACCGACGCGGCCGGTGACAGATCCTTGTCGCCCGTGACGACGGCGACTTCGACCGTCCTGGCTGAGCCGCAAAAGCCAAGTGCGTCAGCCAGCGCGCGCGCTGCCGCCCTGCTCCCATCCCAGCCGACGACCACATGATCGAATGTGCCGTTGCGGGCATCTTCGGTTATCAAAAGGATTGGACGCCCGGATTCAAAGGTCAAACCTTCCACGCATGCAGCTTGCTCGTGCCCATGGACCGGCACGACGAGCAGGTCATAGGCGCGCGCCTTGCTGGCAATCTGCCAGTGCGAGATCATCCCCACGCATTCCACGAGCATCGCCTCGCCTCTGATGTCTTCGCTTGCCGAGGCAGAGAATTGAGCGAGCAGGGCCTGTGCATTTTCCGCGCTCTTGCGGTTTTCCGCAGCAATCATGCCGGCGGCATTGATCAGCGTGTCGGCGAGCCAATTGGACGCCGGAGGAATGCGGACCTGACACACACCGACCGACAGCGTGGCGCCCAGCGCGCTGGCGAGGGCCAGCGCATTATCCAGCGCCCAACCGGGGGTTGGCTCGGGATAGCTGTTCATTTGCAAAATAATGTCACGCAGCGCCATGCTACTCTCCAGCGGCCGGGGATCTTTCAAGTGCGTCCCGGCATCGTTGCTCATCATGCCAGTAACAGGCTTCCAGAGCCACTGCCCAACGCAAATCGAACGTGGGTGGGCGCTCGCTGCGCGCGCCGACCATGGCGGGGGAAATGGGTGAGGGGGATCGCTTCGCCCCTATGCAACTGACTCCCCACGCAAACGCCGGGATGAAACGAAATTAAATTGCGATGAAACGAAATTGGGGGCGGCACGTTTTAACAAGCAGCTATCGTGCTGCGGCGGGCAGTTTCCAGATGGTTCCGACTGAAAAGATGGAAGGGCCGCCGCGTCACCGGATGTGAGGAGGGCGATGACGACCTTATTGGGATCATCGGAACCAGGAGCTGGCGGCTACCGCCGCTTGACGGATTTGCGCGCGCATAGCAGCTGGAGGGGCATAGGGCGTCGCCCTCGAATGACTGCGATGGCGGTAGCGGCGGTCGTATTTCTGATTTTCGCTATTGTCGAACTTCGCACCTCTTACATCCAGTCCCACCTGTTCTCGCGGCTGGCGGACCGCATGCATTTCCACATGGACGATGGCGCAAGCGAGGACATTGCCTTTCCTGCCCATGGCCCGTTCGACAAACGATTGGGCTATGTTCAACTGCCCGGTTACATCGCTGCACTTTCGCGGGAAGGCTACATGGTCGAGCGGCAGGCGCGGACGTCATCCACGCTGCAATGGTTTCAGGGTCTGGGCGGATTTCCCCCTTATCGCGAGAAAAGCTCTGCGGGCCTGACGCTGGAGGGGGCCAGGGGACAGCCCATTTTTTCCTACCGCGATCCGTCCCAAATCTATCGTTCCTATGACGATGTACCCGACCTTGCGGTTCGTAGCCTGCTCTTCGTGGAAAATCGCGATTTGCTGAGCTTGCGGTATCCGCGCCGCAATCCCGCGGTCGAATGGGACAGGCTTGGCCTCGCCCTCATCAGCTTCGGGGCCAGCGGCGAGGGCGAGCGCAGTCCCGGCGGCAGCACCGTGGCGACGCAAATGGAAAAGCTGCGTCATTCACCGCGTGGACGGACGACCGGGCCGATCGAAAAGCTGCGGCAGATGACGTCTGCCAGCCTGCGCGCCTACCATTCTGGCCTCAATACGGTCGATTTCCGCAAGCAGACCGTCGTGGACGCGCTCAACCTGATACCGCTTGCGGGCTTTCGCCGTCATGGGGAGGTCATCGGCCTCGGCGATGGATTGCAGCTTTGGTACGGAGCCGATTTCGCCAGTGTGAACAGGGTGCTGCGCATGCCCGCACGAACCGGTTCGGAATTACGCCAACAGGGTCTTGCGCTGAAACAGGTTCTCAGCCTGGTCATCGCGCAGCGCCGCCCCGCTCATTATCTGGGGACGGGCCGCGATGAACTGGAAGCGCTGACCGAAAGCTATCTTCGCCTGATGGTCGCGGAAAACATCATCGGGTCCGATCTTGGTGAAGCGGCCATTGGCACGCGGCTCACTTTCAACACCACGCCCCCTGCCGCCCCGCCCTTGTCCGATTCCGTGGCGAAGGCGGCGAATGCGTTGCGGCTCAATTTGGCCCGGCTCATCAAGACGCCGAGCTTCTACGATCTCCACAGGCTCGACCTCACCGTCGAAACGTCGATCGACAGGAAAGCTCAGGCGGAAGCGACGGCGCTGCTACGCAGTTTGCGGGAGCCTGAAGGCTTATCGGAACTGGGACTTACCGGCCCGCGTCTGCTCAGCGGAAGCGCACCGGCGCAGGTGAATTACAGTTTCACGCTGTATGAACGCGGCGCTGGTTCTACCCATGTGCGCGTCCAGACTGACAGCCTTGACGGTCCGCTGGACGTCAACGCCGGGACGAAGCTGGAACTGGGGTCCACGGCGAAGGTTCGCACGCTTCTCTCCTATCTCAACATCATCGCGGATCTTCACGATGACCTTCGGACCATGCCGTCCGCTGAACTCAACCGCCTCGTCCAGCAAGGCGATCCGTTGACCGCGTGGGTTGCCGGGCAGTTGCTGGAACATGGCGACAGGGGCACAGCGGCCATCGTCGATGCGGCGATGGAGAAGAAATATTCCGCGGGCACGGGCGAGCGGTTCTTCACCGCCGGGGGCATGCACCGCTTTGCCAATTTCAATCGGCGGCATGGCGGGCAAATGACGGTGTCCTACGCGCTGCAACAGAGCGTCAACCTCGTCTTCATCCGCATGATGCGCGACATAGTGGATTATCACCTCGCCCGCATTCCGGGCGCGGCGGGAATTTTCGAAAGGCCCGATCACCCGCGCCGGGACTATTACCTGCGGCGCTTCATCGACATGGAGGGTCGCCAATATCTCGCCCGGTTCCGCCCCCAATATCGGGAGCTGGATCCCGCCGCGATCATGAGCCATGTCGCCGAACGCGCCAAATATTTGCGCCCCCGGCTGGCGGCGGCCTTCCGAACCGTTCGGCCCGATGCCGACTTTGATCAGTTTTCCGCCTTCATCCGGCAATGGGCAAAAACCCCGCCGGATGATGAGGAAGACATGCGGAAGCTGTATGAAACCTACGCGCCTGACCGGCTGAGCCTCGCCGACCGATCCTATATCGCCGACATCCACCCGCTCGAACTGTGGCTGGCGGGCTATCTCTACACGCATCCCGGTGCGTCGTGGGACGACATCGTCGCGGCAAGCGCCGATGTGCGGCAGGAAGCCTATCTCTGGCTGCTCAAGCCCAATCGTTTCGCCGCGCAGAACCGGCGGATCAGGACCATGCTGGAAAAACAGGCCTTTGTTCCGATCCACAAGGATTGGCAGCGGCTGGGCTATCCCTTCGAAACGCTCGTGCCCTCCTATGCCACCGCCATCGGCACATCGGGCGACCGCCCCGACGCGCTGGCGGAACTGATGGGCATTGTCGCGAGCGGGGGTTACCGTTCCGCGCCCCGGCTGATCGACAGGCTGCATTTTGCGGAGGGCACCCCCTATGAAACCGTGATGAAGGCACAGCCGAAAGCCGGTGTCAGGGTGCTTCGGCCCGAAATCGCCCACGCGGTGCGTCGGGGATTGGTCGATGTCGTCGAAAATGGAACCGCGCGGCGGGCCTATGAAGCGGTCACCGCTGCGGACGGCTCTGCGATGATGATCGGCGGCAAGACGGGAACCGGCGACAATCGCCACATGCGATACGGGTCTGGCGGGCGTCTCGTCGGATCGGAGGCGCGGTCCCGTACAGCCACCTTCGCCTTCTTCATCGGCCAGCGCCATTTCGGCACGATCACGGCCTTCGTGGAAGGGGAAGAGGCGTCGCAATATCGGTTCACCAGCGCCTTGCCCGCGCAATTGTTCACGCTTCTCGCGCCTGTCATCCAGCAAGTGATCGGCGAACGATCGTCAGCAAAGCCGCCCGATCCCGCTCCCGCAATCCGCACGGATTGGCAGGCGTTGCTGAACCGGCCAAATCCCCTTGCGGTCAACAGGCCGACGCTTCGGCACCCGCCATCGCTGCTGACCTCGTTCGATGGATGGCGGTGAAATAGCCCTCTACAGGCCGTTCGGGGTCCGGTTCCGCAACTGATTGTCGCGATGGATCGACATCAATATCCCCAGCAGGATCAGAACGGTCATCATGGCCGATCCGCCATAGGACATGAGCGGCAGCGGAATGCCGACCACTGGCGCCAGCCCCATCACCATGGACAGATTGATGCCGACATACAGGAACAGCGTGAAGGTCAAACCCATGGCGGTCAGGCGCGTGAACACGGATGTCGACCGCATGGCCAGGTTCAGCCCCCACCAGATCAGATAGCCATAGGCGAAGATCACGAACAGCCCGCCCATCATTCCCCATTCCTCCATCATCGTGGCGAAGATGAAGTCGGTATGCGTTTCGGGCAGATAGGCCAGATGGCTCTGCGTGCCGTTGAGGAAGCCCTTGCCGAATATGCCGCCCGATCCGATGGCGATCTTCGACTGGGAAATATGATAGCCGGTGCCCAGTGGATCGCTTTCCGGGTCCATGAAAGTGAGCACCCGGTTCTTCTGATAGTCGTGCAGCATCCCCCAGGCGACCGGCAGCATGGAAAGGACGATCGCGCCCGCGCCGATAAACCAGCGCAGGTGCGTGCCCGCCATGAAGATCAGCAGCGTTCCCGCCATCGTGATCATCAGGGCGGTGCCAAGATCGGGTTGCAGCATGACGAGGCCAGCGGGCACCGCGATCAGCCCCGCCGGGATGAGCAGCACGAACGGTGCGCTGACGAACATGGGCGGCACGCGATGGTAGAAACGCGCCAGGGTGAGGACGATCGCCAGCTTCATGAATTCCGAAGGCTGGAGCCGGATGAAGCCCAGGTCGATCCAGCGCTGCGCCCCCATGCCGATCTTGCCGAACAATTCCACGATCAGCAGCAGCGCCAATGTCACGCCATAGAAGGGATAGGCAAAGCGCATCCAGACACTGACCGGCACGAGCGACAGGACCAACATCCCGCCGGCAAGCACGACGAAACGCAAGGCCTGGTTCGAAGCCCAGGGCGTCATGCTCCCGCCCGCCGCAGAATAGAGCGTTGCAAGCCCCAGCGTCGTGATCGCCAGGACCGTGAACAACATGCTCCATGGAAGCGCGCGCAGGGGTGCGGGAATCAGCAATGCCCCAAACTCCGTCGATCTTACGCGTTGATGGTCAGAACGGCACCTTTGGTCACTCGACGGCGGGATTGCAACCTGCCGAATCGTGCCGCTGGCATACAGCTGTCCGCCCGGTGGCGCGGACCCGTCGTGCAAAGCCAGCCGAAATCATTTATTACAATAGTTACACCTTCGACGTCCGCCATCATGATAAAAGAAAGCGTCAAGGAGAGGAGAAGGCAAAATGACCTTTGCAACGATATTGGTCGCGATCGACATAAATGATCCCGAACACGCCAGGTCCGCGCTTGAAGCCGCCCGTTCCCTGAAGGCGTCTCAGGCCGGGGCGACGAAGATCAACATCCTCTATGTCCGCTATTATCTGCCGGTCAGATATGCGGAATTGCTTTCGGGGGATTTCGACACGCAGGAAATTGAGGAAGCACGCCGCCGCATCCATGACTGGAAAATCGAATATGGGCTGAAGGACGCCAATTTCATCACGCGCCGCGGAACGGTGAGGGACGAAGTTTTCGAAGAAGCGCGGCGAAGCAAGGCGGACCTTATCATCATCGGGTCGCATCAGCCGTCATTGTCATCGCGGATGCTGGGATCCAACGCCTCCGCCATCGTCAGGAATTCGCCCATCAGCGTCCTGATAGCGCGCGACAAAGCCGTCTAGTTCGGTCCATGCGAATGGGCCGGGATGCCGGCCTGTTCAAACGCCGCGATCGGTCTATTCCCGTTCGTCCTGCACGCCGAACGTGGCCCAGTCCGCATTCCCGCCCGGCCCGTCGGGCAAGTCGCCCTCCGACTGGCCGGCGGCGTCCGGATGACTGTGACGCCCATGGATATAGGCTTTGGCGATCATGTTGGCCGAAATCGGCGCGGTTATGAACAGAAACAGCGCGATCAGCAGCTCGTGCGCCGACCATGAAAGCCCATGTGTCGGGAAATAGAGCATGGACGCGATCAGGCAACCGCCCACCCCCAGCGTGGTCGCCTTGGTAGGGCCATGCAAACGGGTCATCAGCGAAGGAAGGCGCGCAAGCCCCCAACTGCCGATCAGCGCAAAGGCGCCCCCCAGCAGGATCAACAGGGCGATGGCGATGTCGATGAAATCGGTCATGTCCTGTTCCTATTCCACGATGTCGCCGCGTAGCAGGAACTTGGCATAGGCCACCGTTCCCACGAACCCCACCATCGCCAGCAGCAGCGCCGCTTCGAAATAGACGATGGTTTTCTCCATGATGCCGAACAGGATGATGGCGGCGATGGCATTGATGACCATCGTGTCGAGCGCCAATATGCGATCCGCCGCCGTTGGCCCACGCAGCAGGCGGTACAGGTTCAACAGCACGGCCAGCGCGATGCAGCCAAGCGCCATGGTCAAGGCCAGCTGGATCATCGGAAAATCTCCATCAGCGGTCTTTCATATCGCGCCTTGATCCGCGCCACTTCCGCCTGCGGATCGCCCGTATCCAGCGCGTGGACCAGCAGATAGCGTCCGTCCGTCGATATGTCGGCCGACACTGTGCCGGGCGTCAGGCTGATCGTGCCCGCCAGGACCGTGGCGGCTTCGGCCGAACGAAGGTCGAGCGGGACGGTGAGCCAGCAGGATCGCAGGTCGCGGTTCCGGCGGAACAGGACGAGCCGCGCCACATGGAAATTGGCGGCGATAATGTCGCCGATCACCAGCAGCACATAGGCGATCAGCGGCCAGCCATATCGAACCCGCGGGCGATCGGGCCAGAAGGGTGCGGTGAACAGGGGCACCACTATCCCCAGCACAAGGCCGAGCAGGAAGCCGCCCATGCTCAACTCGTTGAGCACCAGCATCCACATGATGACGAGCAGGATCGTCAGGCCGGGATGGGGGAACAGCCGCCTCATTTGTCGCTTTTTCCTTCATCGCCCGTGCCCAGCACAGAGCGGACATAGGCGGGCGCATCGAAAATCTGCGCGCTCGTCGCTTCCATATAAGCCGTCACTGGTCCGGCGCACAGCGTCAGGCCAGCCAGCAGGGCAAGGAGGAAGAAGGCAGGCAGCGCCTCCACCCGGCTTGGCGCTGGACGGTCGGTATCCACGGTCGGCGTGGCATCCTCTTTCCAGAACAGCCTGCTGCCCGCGCGCGCCAGTCCGATCAGCGCGATCAGGCTGGTGCCCAGCACCATCGCCCAGATCGCGACGACATGAGGGGATGCTAATGCGGCGCGCAGGATCAGCAGCTTGCCGATGAAGCCCGAAAGCGGCGGCAGGCCAGACAGGGCCACGGCGGCCGTCAGGAACAGAAAGGCCAGCATGCCTTGCCCTGCATAGCGTGGCGTCGGGACGATGGCCGCGCCCTCCGCGTCACGCCACCGGATTATCAGGTCGACCGTCAGGAACAGCAGGGCGGCGGACAATGTGGTGTGGGGAAGGTAATAGAGCGCCGCCGCCATCGCCTGCCTGTCGAACAAGGCGACCGCCGTCAGCAGAATGGCTGTCGATCCGATAAGCCCAAATGCCGCCATCTCGCGAAGGCCGCGCGCCGCAAGGAGGCCGGCAAAGCCCAGCAGCATGGTGCCAAGCGCGGCGGGAAGCAGGAACGCGCCCGCCGCATCGCCAAAGATCAGCGGCATCGTCCGCATGATGGCATAGGCGCCCACCTTCGTCATGATCGCGAACAGGGCGGCGACGGCTGGGGCGGCGGCTGCATAGGTTCGGGGCAGCCACAGGTGCAGCGGCAACAGCGCCGCCTTCAACGCAAAGACCGCCGCCAGCAGCAAGCCTGCTGCCTGGGCCAGCCCCTTATCGCCTGCGGGCAGCATCGCCACGCGTCCCACCATATGCGCCATGTTGAGCGTACCGGTCAGGCCATAAAGCAGGCCAAGGGCGACCAGGAACAGCGTCGATCCGATCAGGTTGACGATCACATATTGGACGCCTGCGGTCAGCCGTCGCGCACCCTGGCCATGCAGCATCAGGCCATAGGATGCGATCAGCAACACTTCGAAGAACACGAACAGGTTGAACAGGTCGCCGGTCAGGAAAGCGCCGTTCAGGCCCAGCAGCTCGAACTGGAACAGCGAATGGAAATGCCATCCCTTGCGGTCCAGCCCGGTGACCGTCGCATGAACCGACACCGCCAGTCCCAGTAGCGCGGTCAGCAGCAGCATCAGCGCCGCCAGCCTGTCCAGAACCAGCACGATGCCGAACGGGGCAGGCCAGTCGCCCAGCGCATAGGCGGTCGGCTCGCCTGCGCTCGCCCATCCCATCAGGATGATCGACACGGCGATCAGGCCAAGCGCCGAACCGATCGAAATGGCGGCGCCGATCCAGCGTCGCCGGCGCAGGAAAAGCAGCGTCGCGGTTCCAGCGAAGGCGGGCAGTAGCAGCGGCGCGGCGATCAGCGCTTCTTTCATGGCTGCGCCTCGCGATCCGGCTTGGGCGGATCGGCTTCGACCGCTCCATCGACCTGGTCGGTGCCAGTCTCCAGAAAGCTGCGAAGCGACAGCACGACCGCCAGCGCCGTCATGCCGAATGAAATCACGATCGCGGTCAGCACCAGCGCCTGGGGAAGGGGATCGGTGTAGCTGGTCAGCCCCTTTTCATATAGCGGCGGGCTGTTCCGGGTCAGGCGGCCGATGGCGAACAGGAACAGGTTGATCGCATAGGACAGCATGGTGAGGCCCAGCACCACCGGAAACGTCCGGCCGCGCAGGGTCAGGTAAATTCCCGCGGCGGTCAGCATGCCGATGGCCGATGCGACCAGAAATTCCATGCTCATGCGCGCGCGCCCCGCAACTTGGCAGGGTCAATGTCCATCGGACCGCTGTCCTCCTCCTCCGGCTCCTTCTGCGCCCGCTGGGCAACGTGGCTGAGTTCCGCGAGCGCCAGCATGACGGCCCCGATGACGGTCATGGCGACGCCGATGTCGAACAGCATGGCCGTCGCCAGTTCGAACGTCCCGATGATCGGCAAGGTGAAATGGCCGAATGAGCTGGTAAACAACGGCGCGCCGAAGAACAGCGAGCCAAGCCCGGTCAGCGCCGCGATGATGACGCCCAGGCCGATCAGCAGATGCTCGTCGATCCGTCGCCTCTCATCGGCCCATTCAAAGCCCGACGCCATATATTGCATCAGCATCGCAATCGACATGACCAGCCCGGCGATGAATCCTCCGCCCGGCATATTGTGCCCGCGCAGGAAGATATAGAGGCCGATCATCGTCGCCAGCGGCAACAGCAGTCGTGCCGCCACCGCGAACATCATCGGGTGGCGCTCGGGGGATCGCGGCAGATCCGCCACCCATTGGCGCAGCCTTTGTCCCGAAACGCCGCGTGTGGCGGGCTGCAGCAGGGCAAAAATGGTGAGCGCGGCAATGCCCAGCACCGTGATTTCGCCGAATGTGTCGAATGCGCGGAAGTCCACCAGGATCACATTGACGACATTGGTCCCGCCGCCATGGGCATAGCTGTTGGCCCAATGATAGGCGGAAATGGGATCGTTCGGCGTCCTCGTCATCACCGCCCATGCCGCAAGGCCGGTGGCCGCGCCGCCCGCCATCCCGATCATGCCGTCGCGCAGCCTTCGCCCATTGCTGGACAGCCGGGCGGGCTTCTTGGGCAACAGGTTGAGGGCGAGCAGCAGCAGCAGGATCGTCACGACCTCGACCGAAATCTGCGTCAGCGCCAGATCGGGCGCGGACAGGTAGATGAAGGCCAGCGAAACGATCAGGCCGATCACGCTGATGTAAATGAGCGTCAGGAAACGCTGCCTCTGCGCCTTCACGACCGCAGCGATTGCCGCGATCAGCAGCAGCCAGGCGATGACCGCGACTGGCGGCGCGGGCATGGTCGCGCGCGTGCCGGGCGCATACCCGCCCGTCCGCACGGCCTGAACGCCCAGCGCGATGGCGACAAGGAACAGCAGGCTGAGTTGCCTTTGCAGCGATCCGTTGTGGATGGCGATCGTGACGGCGCGCGCCATGCCGATGAAGCGATGGATGCAGCTATCGAACGCCCGCTTCGCGTCGGGCAGGCGCGCTGCGTCCCAACTGCGCTGGAGCAGGCCATGGCGCCAGAGCATAGCGCCGCCGACGATGATCGCGACGACGCTCATCCCCAGCGCCGGGGTCACGCCGTGCCACAGCGCGGGCGCGAAGGCGGGCGCATTTCCTCCCGTCACCGCACCGGCGGCTCTGGCGATCAGGCCGGATGTCAGGCTTTGCGGAAATAGCCCGATCAGCACGGTCAGCGCCACCAGCAGGGCCGACGGCGCCCACAGCCCTAGCGACGGATCATGCGGCTGGGCGGGATAATCATGGCGGCGGCGGCCCAGATAGAGGTGGAAAATATAGCGCAGCGAATAGGCGACCGACAGGGTCGCGCCGATCACGGCAGCCAGCGGCATGAACCAATGCTGCCCGGCCCACACGCTATGCGCGGCCTCCTCCAGCATCATTTCCTTAGACAGGAAACCGCCCAACGGCGGTATCCCCGCCATGGAAGCGGCGGAAACGATGCCCAGCGTCGCGGTGATCGGCATCAATCCCGCCAGCCCGCCCAGCAGGCGGATGTCCCGCGTTCCCGCTTCATGATCCACGATGCCCGCGTTCATGAACAGCGCGGCCTTGAACAGCGCATGGTTCAACAGGTGGAAAACACCCACCATCGCGGCGGCGGGCGTACCCAGGCCGAACAACATGGTGAGCAGGCCAAGATGGCTGACCGTCGAATAGGCGAGGATGGCCTTTAGGTCATGGCGAAACAGCGCGACCGCCGCGCCCATGATCATCGTGACGAGGCCGGTGGTGGATACGAGGTAAAACCACAGGTCCGTGCCTGACAGCACCGGCCATAACCGCGCCAGCAGAAATACGCCCGCCTTCACCATGGTCGCGCTGTGCAGATAGGCGCTGACCGGCGTGGGCGCGGCCATGGCGTGCGGCAGCCAGAAATGGAAAGGGAACTGCGCCGACTTGGTGAAACAGCCGATCAGGATCAGCACCAGCGCCACGGGATAGAGAGGGGAAGCGCGAACCGCTTCGCCAGCCACCAATATGTCGGCCAGCTCGAAAGACCCGGCGATGTCGCCCAGCAGCAATAGCCCGCCGATCAACGCCAGCCCGCCGCCGCCCGTGACGGCCAGCGCCATGCGCGCGCCCTGCCTGCCTTCCGCCTTGTCGTTGCGAAACCCGATCAGCAGGAAGGAAGAAAGGCTCGTCAGTTCCCAGAAGATCAGCAGCAGCAGGATGTTGGCCGACAGCGCGATGCCCAGCATCGCTCCCTGAAACAGGAGCATCAGCGTCATGAACCGCCCCATCGGCTCGTCGGGCGGCAGATAGTAGCGCGCATAAAGGATGATGAGCAGGCCGATGCCCAGGATCAGGCCCGCAAACAACAGGCCAAGCCCATCCAGCCACAGGCCGAAGTCCAGCCCCAGCAACGGCACCCATGGCAAGTAAAACCGGACCACGCCACCGGCTATGATGACGGGCAGCATTGCTACAAGCAGCAGCAGCCCGAGGAAGGAAGGCGTAATGGCCACCAGCGTCTGCCAGGTCCTGCCCGCCCCGCTCATCATGGAGAGCACTGCGGCACAGGCGAAAGGCAGCAGGGCGATGAGGACCAAAAGCAAAATCTTCTCCCGGACGCCGTTGCATGGCGCGGTAGTTGAACCTGGGGGCGACGCGTTCCTCTTTCCCGCTTCGTGTCCATCAGGCAACCCAAATCGGCCATTTGCCGCCGATTTATCGGTCCGGGGACGTCGCTGTCGGCTCGCAAATGTCTGGATGTTGCTCGATGAAGCGGCGGAGCGGCCCGCCCTTCACATCAGCCACAGGCGCAGGCCGAACGATACAGCCGCCAGGACGGCTACGCTCGCCGCCCAGATACCGATGAACCAAAGCAACCTGGCCCAGCGCCCCTGCATCAATGATAGCCTTCGTCGCCCACCTTGCCCCGGAACACCCAATAGGCCCAGGCGGTGTAGGCAAGGATGACGGGCACCAGGACCGCCGCCCCGACCAGCATGAAGATCTGGCTGCGATAGGGCGCGGCGGCCTCCCATATCGTGACGCGCGCTGGCACGACATAGGGCCATATCGAAATCCCCAGTCCCAGCAGGCAGAGCATGAACAGCCCCAGCGCCCAGATAAAGGGCTGCACATCCTTCCGACGGGAAAGGCTGCGGTAGAAGAGGGCTGTCACGATCAGGGTGGCCAGCGGAACCTGCGCCGTCGCAAGGATGCCGGGCCATGACAGCCAACGGTCCTGATAGCTCGCCTCAAGCGTGAGCGTCGCCAGGCTGACCGCACCGATCACCAGTAGCAGCGCGATGCCCAGCCGTCCGGCATAGCCTGCCGCCTGCCGTTGCAGGTCGCCCTCGGTCTTCCAGTTGAGCCAGCAGGCGCCGAGCAGGGCATAGCCGACCAGCAGCCCCGCACCGGTCAGCATGGAAAAGGGCGACAGCCATTCCCACCATCCCCCGGCATAGGCGCGGCCCTCCACGCTGATCCCTTGCAACAACGCGCCCAGCGTCACGCCCTGTGCGAAGGTGGCGACGGCCGATCCGCCCGTGAAGGCGCGATCCCACCACGCCCGGTGCGCCGGGTCGCGCCAGCGAAACTCGAACGCGACGCCGCGCAGCACCAGCCCCAGCAGCATCGCGATGAGCGGCGCGTAAAGCGCGGGCAGGATGATGGCATAGGCCAGCGGGAACGCCGCCAGCAGGCCGCCGCCGCCCAGCACCAGCCATGTCTCGTTACCGTCCCAGACCGGGGCGATGCTGTTCATCGCGGTGTCGCGGTCCTTTCCCGCCCTGAACAGCGGGAACAGGATGCCAATGCCCAGGTCAAAGCCGTCCATCACGACATAGGCGATGATCGCAAAGCCGATGATGGCGGCCCAGATGACCGTCAGGTCGATCATCATTCGCCTCCTTCTACTGCGGGTGCGGGGGTGATCCCGGCGGTGCGGATGGGCGCGCCGCTCAACCCGCGCTCATGCGCTTCGGGCGGCTTCTTCATCAGGTGCAGCAGATACCATATGCCCATGCCAAACACGGTGAAATAGACGAGCACGAACGCGATCAGCGAGGCGGCGACGGCCGGGGCATCCAATGGTGACGCGCTTTGCGCCGTGCGCAGCAGTCCATAGACGGTGAAGGGCTGGCGGCCCACTTCGGTCACTGTCCAGCCTGCCAGAACCGCGATGAAACCCGATGGTCCCATGACCAGCGCGGCCCTGTGCAGCCATCGCCATTCGTAAAGCCGCCCGCGCATCCGCGCGATCAGGCTCCACAAGCCCAGCCCGACCATGGCGAAACCCAGCCCGACCATGACACGAAACGCCCAGAAGACGATAGGGACGGGCGGTTCGTCGGTGTCGGGGACAGTGTCCAGCCCTTTGAGCGGCGCGTTCAGATCATGCTTCAGGATCAGCGACGATGCCTTGGGAATGGAAATGGCGTAATCGACACGCTTGTTTGCGCTGTCCGGGATGCCAGCAAGGATCAGCGGCGCGCCATCGGGATGGCTGTCATAATGGCCTTCCATCGCCATCACCTTGACCGGCTGGTGCTCCAGCGTGTTGAGCCCGTGCAGGTCGCCCGCGACGACCTGAACCGGCGCGACGATCGCCGCCATCCACATCGCCATGGAAAACATGGTGCGCGCGCCGGGATTGGATCGATCCTTGAGCAGATGCCACGCGCCGACCGCGCCAACGGCGAAAGCCGTCGTCAGATAAGCCGCCAGAACGGTGTGGACCAGACGATAGGGAAAGCTGGGGTTGAAGATGATCGCCATCCAGCTGGGGCCGGGTAGGAACTGGCCGTTCGCGCCGATTTCATGCCCGGTCGGCGTCTGCATCCAGCTGTTGACCGACAATATCCAGAATGCCGAAATGAACGTGCCGATCGCCACCGCGCAAGTCGCGGCGAAATGCAGCTTGCGCCCGACCTTGTCGATCCCGAACAGCATCACGCCCAGGAAACCCGCCTCCAGGAAAAAGGCGGTCAGCACCTCATAGGCCATGAGCGGGCCGATGACCGGACCCGCCTTGTCGGAAAAAACCGACCAGTTGGTGCCGAACTGATAGGACATGACGATGCCGGACACGACGCCCATGGCGAACACGACCGCAAAGATCTTCAGCCAGTAGCGGTACAGATTGGCGTACACGCCCTTACCGGTCGCGAGCCACAGCCCTTCCAGCACCATCAGATAGCTGGCCAGCCCGATCGAAAAGGCCGGGAACAGGAAATGAAAGCTGACCGTAAAGGCGAATTGCGCGCGGGCCAGGATGATCGCGTCCACAGCATCGAACATGGCATGTCCTTTTGACCGGGGGCAGAATGGCAGAGGTAGCGGCTATCGATCAGCTTGTCATGCCCGGCAGCAGGGCGGCAGCGCTTCGCCAGAGCATGTAGAAGGCGACGATGAAGATGAGGCCTGCAAAGACGATGGTCAAGCGGCCGGTCTTTTCGCCCAGCCGTTCGGCGGCGCTCGTCCCGGCGAAGCTGCCGGCAACGCCACCCACGATGAACACGAACGCCAGCAGCCAGTCGACAAGGCCGGAAAAAGCGTAGCTGGCCGCAGTCGTAAGACCGAAAGCCGTAACCGCCACCAGCGATGTGCCAACCGCCATCAGCATCGGCATGCCGGTCGAGGCGACAAGGCCCGGCACGATCAGAAAGCCGCCACCAATGCCGAAAAATCCCGAAAACGCGCCAGACCCCAGGCCATAGGCGACGACCTTGGGCGCCTTTTCCCTGTTGCACTCGACGCCGGGGTCGCCGGGATTGCCGCGCCCCTTCAACATCAGTGCGCCGACCAGCAGCATCACCAGCGCAAAGAGGAACAGCAGCTTGTCGCCATCCACCATCTTGCCCAAGGTCGAACCGGCCAGCGCCCCCACGACCCCCGCCGCCGCGTACATCCCCCCACAGCGCCATTTCACATGATGGGCGCGGGCGTGGCTTGCGAGGCCCGTCGCGGCATTGGCGGCGACCGCCAGCGCGCTGGTGCCGATGGCGACATGGGCGCTTGGCACGCCGACCAGATAGACCATCAATGGGACCGCGAGGATGGAGCCGCCGCCGCCCACCAGACCCAGCACAAAGCCGACAAGACCGCCCGACAACGCGCCCAGTGCATAGTGCAGGCTATCCATGACGGATGCCCTGCGCGGATCGGCTTGCCGTCCATAGCGGGCCTTGCGTCATGAAGCGGTGGAGCGCCATGCCTGCCAGCATCGCGACCGTGAAAATCACGGCGGATTGCGGCGCCAGCGCCAGGCTCGCGATGGCTGGGTGGCAAAAGCCGCCAATGCCCCAGCCTATGCCGATCAGGCCTTCGACCGGCTGGGCGTGGGGAAAGGCTGCGATCATAGCTGGTTCACCGGGATTTTGAGGTAGGTGACGCCATTGTCCTCGGCGGGCGGCAGATGCCCCGCGCGCATGTTCACCTGAACCGAAGGCAGGATCAGGCGCGGCATGTCCAGCGTGCGGTCGCGCGCTTCGCGCATGGCGACGAATTCATCCTCGCTGATGCCGTCATGGGCATGGACATTGGCGCGGCGTTGTTCGCCGACCGTCGTTTCCCAGACATGTTGGTCGCGCCCTTCCGGCAGATAGTCGTGGCACATGAAAAGGCGCGTCTCGGGCGGCAATTCCAGCAGGCGGCGCAGCGAACGGAACAGAGTGCGTGCGTCTCCGCCGGGGAAGTCCGCCCGCGCGGTGCCATAATCTGGCATGAACATGGTATCGCCAACGAACACCGCGTCGCCGATGACATAGGCGACGCAGGCGGGCGTGTGGCCCGGCACATGCAGCACCGTCACCGGCAGATTGCCGATATTGAAACTGTCGCCATCCTTCCAGAGCTGGTCGAAGTCCGATCCGTCGCGCTGGAAAGCGGGTTCAGCGTTGAACAGCTTGCCGAACGTCTGCTGCACTTCGCAAATGTGCGCGCCTATCGCGATCTTTCCGCCCAGCTTCTGCTGGAGATAGGGCGCAGCCGAAAGATGGTCCGCATGGGCATGTGTTTCCAGAAGCCAGTCGACCCTCAGCCCCTGATCCGTGACATAGGCGATGACATGGTCGGCCGCATCGAAAGATGTCCGGCCCGACGCCGGATCATAGGAAAGCACGCTGTCTATCACGGCGGCGCGGCGCGTTCCGGCGTCATGAACCACATATGTCACGGTGAACGTCGGCGCATCGAAAAAGGACTGGATCACTGGCACGCCCTTTTGCGCGGCGACCACCTGGCTCGCGGCCTTGGAGAGTATTTCATCGGCCATGCGATTCTCCATGATTTAACATTTACAGCAATCATGTATCTGAATATGTCGAAATCGTCAAGGGCTTGCTCTGCGATCAGGTCCCTTGCAGTGAGGCAAAAATGACTGACGCAACGACTTTCGAAACCGGAACCCCGCGGATCGGTGACGTTGCTCCCGATAGGTACATGCTCGCCAGCGATAGCGGCGCCCTGTGCATGCGCAACATCGAAGCGATGTTCGCCGGGATCGGATCTGCGCAGCCGGTCGTTACGGAAAGCGCGCCCCATGCTCCGTCAGTCACGTCGGGGGTCGCATCCTTCGCCCAGATCATCGGGCGTTGAGGTAAGGGGCTGGGAGGTTATCATCGTCATCGCCATGCTGACAGGAAGCGTCTTTGCGCCGGAAACCCGATTCCCCTCCGTCACCAGCCATCGACCGCCGCATATCGGTTCCACCCGAACCAAAAGGCGTGGCAAACGTCTGTTGCTGCTGCTTCTTTTCCTTTTCGCGATGCTCACCGCCACGGGGGCCAGCGCGCGGGATTATCATGTGGACGCCGTCAACGGGGATGACCGGAACGACGCGTCGTCGCCAGCCACGGCCTGGCAATCGCTCGCCCGGATAGGAAAAGTCCGCCTCAAGCCGGGCGACCGGGTGCTGCTGGCCGCCGGATCGGTCTGGCGAGAGCCGCTCGTCATCTCCCGGTCGGGCAGGCGGAACGCACCGATCATCGTCGAGGCCACGGGAACCGGCGCGCGCCCACGGATCGATGCGGGCGGCGTCTCGGAATATGGGGTGGCGATCCTGAACGCTGAATATGTCGAGGTCGGCGGGCTGGAAGTGACCAATGACGGCGCGCCCCCGGCGCCCCGCTACGGCGTGCTGATATCGCAGCAGGATGCAGGGGTCGCGCGCAACATCGCCGTGCGGGACATGTACATCCATGACGTGCGCGGCACGAACGAGCGCAAGGACAATGGCGGCATCGTTTTCCGCGCGCTGGGCAACAAGCGGGCGACGCGCTTTCACAATCTGACGATCGAACGCAACATCATCTGGCGGGTGGACCGGTCGGGTATCGCGGGCATCAGCGATCAGGTCACGCTGGATCGCTGGTTCCCCAGTGAACGGGTGGTCATCCGCGACAATTATCTTGAGGATATTGGCGGCGACGGCATCGTGCCACGGGGAACGGACGGCGCGCTGGTCGAACATAATGTGGTCCGCTATGCGGCGAGCCGCGCGCCCGGCTATAATGTCGCCATCTGGCAGTGGAGCACCGATAACACGCTGATCCAGCTGAACGAGGCGGCCTATACCCACGGTCGATGGGACGGGCAGGGATTTGATTCCGATTTCAACTCGCGCGGCACCATCATCGCCCATAATTTCAGCCACGATAATGAAGGCGGCTTCGTCCTGATCTGCTCGCCGGGCCGGACGGGGCCTGACAATATCGGCAATCAGGGCAGCATCGTGCGCGCCAATGTCAGCCGCCATGACGGCGCGCGCATCATCCAGCTGTCGGGCGGCATCGCCCATGCGCGGATAGAGGGCAATGTCATCCATGTCGGCAGCGATCAGGATGTCACCATGGTCGCCGCGACCCAATGGCAGGGCTGGCCAAGCGATGTCAGTTTCACCAACAATCTTTTCGCGGTCGCCGGTGCGGTGCGCTATGGGCATGAAGTAAGCCGCGACGGGCCGGATTATATCGTCGCGTCCGGCTTCCCCCATTCGCCTGCGATCCGGTTCGATGGAAACAGCTTCCTTGGCCGCCATGTCGATGCGCCCGACGATCCGCGCGGCATCTGGCAGGCAGACTATCAGGCGGCGGAGGCGGACTGGTCAGTCCCCACATTCGATCCCGCCAATCCCGAAGGGTTCGATGCGTTCCTCGTCAGCCATCGCAACTGGATGATGACCATGCTTGCAAGGGAGCTTGGCCAGCCCGTCGCGCTTCTCACACCCCGCCGCACCACCTGGGTCGAAGCCCGGCCCAAGCCATGATCGCCGATGGCAGGGAGGGGACTAAACGGCTCTTGCCATCGGCCATTTCCATGGGTTAAGCCGCCCCCATTCGCAAGGACCCGGTGAAAATCCGGGTGGCTATTCCGGCCGCCGATCCGCCGGACAACATCACACATGACTTGGAATGATCCGCGCTTCAAAGCGCCATGTGCCTTGATGTGGAAAATTTTTGAATGACTGGCAATCTAACCTCTTATCGTCGGCAGTGGTTCACCGATGGCGCATCCATGCGCAAGGAACTGCTGGCGGGCATCGTCGTTGCTCTCGCGCTTATTCCCGAAGCCATCGGCTTTTCGATCATCGCGGGGGTCGATCCGCGCGTGGGCCTTTATGCGTCGGTCGCCATCGCCATGGTGATCGCCTTTATCGGCGGCCGTCCCGGCATGATTTCCGCCGCGACGGCGGCTGTCGCCGTACTGGTGACGCCGCTGGTGCGCGAACATGGGGTCGAATATCTTTTTGCCGCGACCATCCTGATGGGCATCATTCAGGCGGTGGCGGGGCTGCTGCGGCTGGACCTGCTGATGCAGTTCGTCTCGCGCTCGGTCATTACCGGCTTCGTCAACGCGCTGGCCATCCTCATTTTCCTGGCGCAGCTGCCGCAACTGACCAATGTCGGGTGGCAGACCTACGCGATGGTCGCGGGCGGCCTTGCCATCATCTATCTGTTCCCTCGCTTGACGAAGGCGGTGCCATCGCCGCTCGTCGCGATTCTGCTGCTGACCTTGATCAGCATCGGGCTGGGCCTGCCAGTGAACACGGTCGGCGACATGGGGAAGCTGCCTGAAGGACTGCCCGCATTCGCATTCCCGCAGGTGCCGCTGACGCTGGACACGCTGCGCATCATCCTGCCCTATTCGGTGACGATGGCGGCGGTCGGGCTGCTGGAATCGCTGCTGACGGCGCAGATCGTGGACGACATGACGGACACGGACAGCGACAAGCGGCGCGAATGCCTGGGGCAGGGCGGGGCGAACGTCGTTTCGGCCTTTCTGGGCGGAATGGGCGGCTGTGCGATGATCGGCCAGTCGGTCATCAACGTGACGTCGGGCGGGCGCGGGCGGCTATCGACATTCGTGGCGGGCGCTTTCCTGCTGTTCCTGCTCGCCGTGCTGGGGCCGTGGGTGGGACAGGTGCCGATGCCCGCGCTGGTGGCCGTGATGATCATGGTGTCGATCGGCACATTCAGCTGGAATTCTATTCCCAATCTGCGCCGCCATCCGCCGACCTCGTCCGTGGTGATGCTGGTGACCGTGGCGGTCGTGGTGGCGACGCGCGACCTGTCGCTAGGCGTGCTGGCGGGCGTGCTGCTTTCGGGCATATTCTTCGCTGGCAAGGTGCAGCGCATGTTCGCCGTCGAACTCGACCTGTCGGAAGATGGCGGCCATGCGACATACCGGGTGACCGGGCAGATCTTCTTCGCCTCGGTCGATCGCTTCACCCGCGCTTTTCAGGCCCAGCAACGCGCGCCGCATGTCACGATCGACGTATCGGGGGCGCACTTCTGGGACATCTCCGCCGTTGGCGCGCTGGACAAGATCGTGGCGCGGCTGCGGCGCGAAGGGCAGATGGTGAATGTCATCGGCTATAACAGGGCCAGCGCCGACATCGTCGATCGCTTCGCGCTGCATGACAAGACGGGCGTGGAAATAGGCACGGTGCCGCATTGAGCGTCAGGCGCGTTTCCGGTTGACGATGCGATCAGGACTGCTTGGCGAGGATAGCGGAGGCCGGATCCGGACAGGATAGCCGATCAGCGATGGCGGCGTGGACCGCGGCTGCGGCCGACAGTGAACGCAGTTCGGCATCGCCGGACAGCCGGTTCAGCACCAGTTCCGCAGCCGCTTGATTGGTGATTTCGGTGCGGCAGATCGCCTGACTGCCGCCTTCGCCATCGGCATAGAACATGCCATCGATGACGCCAGCGACATACATTGAGCACTGGCCGTAATTGGGCTGCGAACATATTTCGAACAGCCGGTCGCCCGAGAAGAAGGCCGGTATGTCCCTCGTCCCCTCCACGGCCTCGCTCGCCGAAACCGGCATGATCGCCGCCGCGAAGAACATGAGAATGAATGCCCGGCTCATGATGTATTCCTCACATATTCCATGGGATCGGGAAGTCTGGCGTCATGTCAGGTCGAAAGAAGTTCTTCCATCATCAGCTGCTTCACCTGATCCCGGAGGCGCCCTTGCCGTTCGACCTCAGCACTTATGGCGTTGAAGGCCGAAAGGTCCAATCCGTGCTTTTCCACCACGCGGACCATCTCTGCCTGCGCGCGGCTCTGAAGGAGGTCAGCCTGCTGCGGCTCCAGCTTCGCCAGCTGCGATGACAACTTTTGCTTCAACGTCTGAATTTCCAATAACGCCGAAGCATAGGCGTGAATTTGCCGGGGCGTCAGTTTTGTGGGCTGGCCCTTCGCAATTGGGCCGGTTTGCGCTCCATCCGACGCCAAAGCCGGGAAGGCGGTCAGGAGGAGCAAGGGAACGGCTGCGTAGAATATCCTGGGCATGAGCTATCCTTGGGAAAAGCGTTGTCGGGGGATATGACGGGACTGCGCCATTCTAGGCCAAGCCATTGAAAAAGGCCAGCATAGCGGTTTTTCGGTGCGCCTGACGCCAGCGCCATGGCGAATCTGTCGTACCATCTCAATTAGCCGCGATCAGACGGTATCCGACGCCCGGTTCGGTCAGCAGCAGGGAAGGATCGGAAGGATCCTGTTCTATCTTCTGGCGCAGCAGCCCGATATAAACGCGCAGATATTGCGTATCGGTCGCCTCCGCTCCCCATCCGGCGGCCAGCAATCGCTTGTGCGTGACGACTTGTCCGGCCTTGCGCGCCAATGTTTGCAAAAGGTCATATTCCTTCGGCGACAATTTCACCTGCTCTCCTGACAAAGTGACGCGGCGGGTGGGGAAATCAATTGTCAGTCCGCCCGCGCAATAGGTCGATGCCTCTGCCTTCGATAATGAATGACGCCGGATGGCCGCGCGCATGCGGGCCATCAATTCTCCGATCTCGAAGGGCTTGTTGACATAATCGTCCGCTCCTTCGTCCAGGGCGGAAATCTTCTCCCCTTCCTGATGCCGCGCCGAAATGACGATGACGGGCACATCCTGATCCAGGCGGATGCGTTGCAGCAGCGACTTGCCGTCAATGTCCGGCAAGCCCAGGTCCAGCAATATCAGGTCGAATTCGACCGCTTCGATGGCGGCCATGGCGCCGCGTCCATCCTGCGCGACGGTGATGCGGTATCCAGCCGTCTCCAGAACGGGCTGAAGCACGTCGATCAGGGAAGGTTCGTCGTCCACGACAAGGATGTGCAAGGCGGTCATGCGGGAGAGGTCTCTGTGGCTAGCGGAAGCATGATGGTGATGGTCGTGCTGCATCCGCCCGGAGCTGGCGACGCGGCGCTGATCCGCCCGCCCAGCGCTTCGACAAAACCCTTGGCGATAGCCAGTCCCAGCCCGCTTCCGCGCGGCGATGCGTCGGGGCGGGATACGCGATAGAAGCGGGTGAATATCTTTTCGAGATCTTCGGGCGGTATGCCCTGGCCCTCATCCGATATGCTGATGACGCAATAATCGCCGTCGCGGCGGACATCGACATCAATGCGCGTGCCGTTTTCGCTGTAGATGATCGCGTTGTCGAGCACATTGACCAGCACTAGTTCGAACATGGCGGCGTCGACTGTCACCAGCAGATCATCGTCGCTTGCCCGGCGCACGATCTGGCGATCGCCCGCCCGTGGACGCACCCTCTGCACGATCGCGCCGATCGTGTCGGCGACGCCCAATGTCTGTCTGCGGGCGAGCGACTGGCCCGCTTCCAGGCGGCTCATCTCCAGAAGGTTGGATGTGTAGCGGTTCAGGCGGTCGCATTCGCTGACGATTCCCCGCAACAGACGCTCTGCCGCCGCCGGATCGAGCTTGTCGCGAAACTCGATAAGGCTCGATGCCGAAGCGCTGATCGCGGTCAGCGGCGTGCGAAAATCGTGGCTGACCGATGAAAGCAGCGCCGTCTTGAGTTCCTCCGTCCTCGCCTGGGCACGGCGCTCGGCATTGCTTTCCGACAGGGCGGCGCGCTCGACCGCCAAAGCGATCAGATTTGCGAGCGCCGACATGAACGCGCTTTCCAGTCGTCGGGACGGGCCATGCTCGAACAGGATGACCCCTTCAAATCCCGTGCTGCTGTCCAGCCGACAGGCCGTAAAGGGACCTTCTTCGCGCGGACCGCCCGAATATCTTGTCGCGTCCCGAACCAGATGAAGCCCCTTGTCGCTATCCGGCGCCTTCCGGGCCGCGTCGAACGATCCATCCCTGACAAGGAACAGCGTGGGTGTCGCGCCGCCAACGTTGGACAGATGGTCGTCCAGCGCCTTGGCGATGTCCGGGACGCGCAGCGCCGATTGAAGGGATCGGCTGATTTCCAGCAGGCTGCGCAATTGCCGGTTGCCGCGGTCGGCGGCGGTGGCGCGTTCCTTGAGCCGCGCGGCAAGAACGCCGGCCACCACTGCGCACAGGCTGAACAGCAGCAGGGGCATGAAGTCCCGGCTGGTGGAAATCTGAAAGCTCAAGACCGGCTCGACCAGATAGAAATTGTAGAGCAGGAATGCGGCCGTCGCCGCGACCAGCGCCGGACCAAGCCCGCCGATCGCGCCCCAGATGACGACGCCCAGGACAAAGAACAGAGCAGCGGCGACGCGTCCCAGCGCGGGCTGTGCATATATGGCGATGAACCATGACGGCAGCACGATGGCGGCCGCCAGCATGCTCATCCGCCAAGGCCGCGCTGCCCCTTCGTGCGACGGCGCATTCCGATGCTTGGTGTGGATCATGGACGCGCTGGTGGCAGGCGGCGACTGCAAGGCATTTCCCAGCTTAGCCAGCAGGTCCGATCCGGTCCATGCATATAAAATCTATAATAACGCTGCCCCGCCACGCGTGCTTAAATGCTGCCAATAAAAGGATTGGGCGGAGATCAGGGACACCGCGACCACAGATCTCACCTCGATGATATGGGGCAGCATGACACCGGACGGGGGGTTCGCAAGGGCAGGGAAGACGGGCAGGCCCCGTTTTCCAAGGCCGGTCATCATTCTCGTCGTGGAGGATGAAGCCCTTGTCAGCATGAATGTCTGTGATTTTCTGATCGATCAGGAATTTACGGTTTTCGCGGCGCAGAATGTTGAGCAGGCGCTTGGCGTTCTTGACGAACTGGACGGCGGAGTTGATCTGATTTTCACCGATGTGAACATGCCTGGCGAACAGGATGGCTTCGACCTGGTCCGGCAAGTCAGCGGACGTTGGCCTGCGATCCGGATACTGATCACATCGGGCGGATTGCACCATGAAGAGCTTCCGGCCGATCTGTGCCGGTTCGGCCCGATCATGGCGAAACCCTATCGTTTCGACGCCCTCGCCTTGCGCATAATCGACGCCATTTTCCCTCCCCCGGAACCGCCAGATTTATTGGCGACCTAGGGCGTCCTTCAAAGCAACCGTGGCTGCGCAACGGCGTTGAGCGCTGTGTACGGAGCCATCTAAACCGGAGAAAATATCAATGCACAAAATTATGTTTACGACCTTCCTTCTTACCGCAGCCTTGCCCGCCGCCGCGCAGGACGCGCCCACTGCCGCACCTGCCGCATCCGCAGCGCCAGCCACGCAATCGCCCGCGACCGCCCCGGCCGCCGCCCCCGCCGCGACGCTCAGCCAGGAACAGATCGTCGCCTTCAACAAGGCCGTGTCCGACTTCACGGCTGGTCAGCAGGCGCAGCAGCAGGGCGACGACATGGCCGCCGTCGCCAAATATGAAGCCGCGCTTCCCGCCATCCGCGATGCGGTGAAGACCCAGCCCGACAAGATCGACAATGTGAACTTCCTCGCCAACGCGCTGTACGCGACCGCCGCCGCGAATGCCGCCTTGCAGAAGCTGGACGCCGTCGCGCCGCTCTATGAAGAAAGCCTGCCGCACTGGCGCAAGGTCGTCACCGCCAAGCCGACCGATGCGCAGAGCAGGGGCGTGCTGACCGGCATCCTCATCCAGCTGGGCAATTTCAAATTGGGCAAGCAGGACAAGGCGGGCGCCGCCCCATTCTATGCCGAAGCCATCCCGCTCGCCCGCAAGGCTGTCGCCGAACAGTCGAACCCGGTAAACCGCAACCTGCTGCTCGCCGCGCTCATCGGCGCCAGCCAGACCAGCGAGGATGCGGCGCTCAAGGCTGAAGCGGCGACCCTGTCCAAGGCGATGCTCGCTGATGGCAGTGTCGATGCGGCGAACAAGCCGTCCGCACAGGTCCTTGCCCAGATGGCGAAGGCGGGCTGACCTCTCATCGTCAGGCGCGCCGCAGGCCGTCAGGCCCATGGCGCGCCGGGCATTTCACACTGTCAGCGCCATTCGACGATCGGTTCGTCCTTGTCAGGCGCGACGAACGCCACCCGTTCGAACTGAACCGCAATCACGCAACGCGGCGCGACCGATGGGCTGGCCTGCGAACAGTGAATGGGCTGGCCATCGGGAAAGCCGCTGATCTTGCCTTCCAGCTGAAGCTGATAGCCACTGCTTGACGGCGCTTCATCTTCCTTCAGCTTGACCGTCGACGAATAGGGCCGATCGCCGCGCCTCAATGTGCGCGAACCTTCGGGCGAGTAGAATTGCGCAATCGCCAGCCGTCGCTGGGCAGCGTCCAGCATGTCGTCAGTCGGCGCCAGATCGTCCGCCCCGCACTGCTCCGACCGCGTCCATGGACGGCGCAGCCAGAAGCCCTCCACCGCATCGAAGGTCATTTCACCCGCAAGCTGCTTCACCCACTCCGTCTCGGCCAGATCGCTGGCATGCGCGGTCAATCGGAGCGCCCGGCTTTTGGGGTTGAACGTCCATCCCGCCCAGCTGGCCTTTTCCTTGCCGTCCGCATCCTTGGGGTCCGCCATCTCGCCCCGGCATCCGAACGGCATGCGCAGGATGAACGACCGCCCGGTCAGCGCCGCGTTCGATTGTGGCAGGGCGGAACCGCTTGCCACCGCGTCGGCCGCGCTTGCCGCCGCGGCGAGAAGGGCGGCGCGGTCAAGCGGCGGCGCAGGGGCGGGGATCACAGGAATTTTCGGCACTTCCACGACGGGCGTGGGCGGCTGCACAATCTGTTCGTCGGGCGCGGGGGCTGGCTCCTTGTCTGCAAGGACGAAAGCCAGCACGCCGCCCGCTCCGGCCGCGATCAGGTGGGTAAGGATGCGAAACCGGATATTATGTTCGGCCATAGTCGGCAGCCTAGCAGATTGTTACGGGCAAATTGACCCCTAGAGGATCGAATTTGCAGCTTTTTTTGCATTTCTTCTCCCACTGCCGCCCGTTTATGCTAGCCGACGCTCATGACATTCGAGCAACTTGTCACCCTGTTCGTGCTCGCTGGGGTCATCGTCGCGCTGATCTGGGACAAGATCCGCGCCGACGTCGTGGCGCTGGGCGGGGCGGCGCTGCTGCTGCTCACGGGAGCGGTGCGGCCCAGCGAGGTGCAAGGCGCGTTCGGCAGTCCCGCGATCATCGCGCTCGCGTCCCTGTTCGTCATCGCCCATGCCATGGAACTGTCCGGGCTGCTCGACCTTCTGATCCGCAAGGCGGTGGCGCTGTGCCGCCGCATCGGGGCCGTGGGCATCTGGCTCCTCATCGTGCTGTGTGGGGCCGCGTCGGGATTCCTCAACAACACGCCGATCGTGGTGTTGTCCGCGCCCGTTGTCCGCGACGTGGCGAAATCGCTGAAACTCGATCCCAAACGCTTCCTGATGCCGCTTTCCTATGTCGCCGTGCTGGGGGGATGCTGCACGCTGATCGGCACATCCACCAATCTCCTGGTTGACGACATGGCGCGGTCGTCGGGACAGCCGCCCTTTTCCATTTTCGAAATCACGCCGGTGGGATTGGTGGTCGCGGCGGCGGGTGGTCTTTACCTTTTCCTGTTCTCAGGCCGGCTGCTCGCCCGTCCCTTGCCCGCCTCGCTCGACCGGGTGGAAGCCGCGCTGCCGCACCATGTCAGCCATGTCGATGTCGCCGGGGACGCAATCGGCGACGCGGGCGACTTCGCGGTGCAACGGCCATTGGCCCCGACCAAGGCGCTGATTTCCACCGCGATCTTCATCGGCGTTATCCTGCTCGCCGCTTTCAACATCGCGCCCATCGCCGCCTCCGCCTTTTCCGGGGCGGTGCTGCTTATCCTGCTGCGCGTCATCAAACCGGATGAAGCCTATGGTGGCCTGCGCCCCGAAATCCTGATGCTGATCGTGGGAATGGTCGTGATCGGCATCGCGCTGGAACAGACGGGACTCGCGGCGTCGGCCACCAATGCGATGGTCGGGAAAGTCGGCCTGTTCGGACCGCTGGGCGCGCTGATCCTGCTCTATGGCGCGACGCTGCTACTGACCGAACTGCTGTCGAACGCCACCGTGGCCGTGCTGGTGACGCCGATCGCGGTCGCGCTGGCGGAAAGCATGGCCGTCAGCCCGCGCCCGTTTCTCGTCGCCGTCATGATGGCGGGCAGCGCCGCCTTCGCCACGCCCTTCGGCTATCAGACCAATGTGCTGGTCTATCAGATGGCGGGCTACAGCTATCTCGATTTTACCAAGGTGGGCCTGCCGCTCAACCTGATTACCTGGGTCGCAGCGGTCGCGGCCATTCACTGGTTCTTCCCTTTTTAAGCATGCTCCCGGACATAATCCGGTCTGGCAGCTGGGGCCAGTCCGGCCAGATCCGAACCGGCGGGGCGCTGGAAAAGCCGCAGGTTAAAATCGGGCAGGATCGCGATCAGGTGATCGAATATGTCGCCCTGTATGCCTTCATATTGCGCCCAGGCCGTGCTGTTGGCAAAGGCGTAGATTTCAATCGGCAGGCCGTTTTCGCTGGGCGCAAGCTGGCGTACGAGCAATGTCTTGTCCTGCGCGATGTCCCTGCGTGATTGCAGATAGGCCAGCACATAGGCGCGGAACGTGCCGATATTCGTCATGCGCCTGCCATTGACGGTGCCGTCCGCGCCATGCTCGGCGTTCCACCGTTCGATCTCCCTGCGCTTGGTCTCCAGATAAGGCCGCAGCACCGAAAATTGCGCCATCCTCTCAACGTCGCCATCATCCAGAAAACGCACGCTGCTCTGGTCGATCATCAACGACCGCATGATGCGCCGCCCGCCCGATTCCGCCATCCCCCGCCAGTTGCGGAAACTGTCCGAAATCAGCCTATGGGTCGGAATGGTGGTGATGGTCTTGTCGAAATTCTGGATCTTCACCGTATGCAGCGCGATGTCGATGACGTCGCCATCCGCGTTGAACTGCGGCATCTCTATCCAGTCGCCCACGCGCACCATGTCGTTCGACCCGATCTGCACCGAAGCGACCAGCGACAGGATCGTGTCCTTGAATACCAGCATCAGCACTGCCGCCATTGCGCCAAGGCCTGACAGCAGCAGCAGCGGCGACTGATCCATCAATGCGGCGATGATCAGGATCGCGGCCGCGCCATAGACCAGCAGCTTGCCCAGTTGCACATAGCCCTTGATCGGCCGGTTGGCGGCGTTGGGCCGACGCTGGTACAGATCGTTGAGCAGAGCCAGAAAACCGCTGATCGCGATCGCGATGGTCAGGATGATGAACGCCGTGGACAGGCTATGCACGAATGACACGGCCTGCGCGGGCAGATGCGGGACCGCGCCGATGCCGACCTGGATGACCAGCGCGGGCACGATGTTCGATAGGCGCGCGACGATTGCCCCGATATGCCCCGCCTCGATGCGGAAGGGCAGGTGGTTCAACAGGCGCAGCAGCAGTTTCAGCACGATCCGCTTGGCGACCCAGTTCGCACCCCAGGCGACCGCGCCCAGAAGCAGCAGCGCCAGCCCGCTTTGCATCCACGGCTCATTCACATAGCCGCGCGTTATCGTCCCGATGCTGTCGTTGGAAATGGGTAGGTTGGTGATCAAGCCTGCTTCTCCGCAAAGGGATCGTCATAAAGTGAACGGCCAGCGGTTTCGGGCATGAAGCGCAGCGCGATCAGGCCGACGATGCAGGCCAGCATCATGTAATAGGCGGGCATTAGTTCATCGCCGGTGACACTGATCAACCCGCTGCCGATCGCCGGCGCGGTCCCGCCGAAAATGGAGGTCGAAACATTATAGGCGATGGCAAAGCCCGCGAAGCGCACCTGCGTCGGGAACAGCGCAGGAAAGGTCGCTGAAATCGTCGCAAGCTGCGGCACATAAAGCAGGCCCAGCGCCACGAACCCCACCGTCGCGCCCACAAGGCCCGTCGCCATCAGCATGTAGAGCGGCACGACCCCGACCAGCAGCCCGATCAGCGACGCCCGCCACATTGCCCGCCGCCCGACCCGGTCCGACAGCGCGCCCGCGAATGGCAGGAAAACCATCATCAACAGCATGCCGATGATCGGCACGATCAGCGCCTCGTCGGCCGACAATCCGATCCGCCGTTGCAGATAGGTCGGCATGTAGCTGAGCAAAGTATAGTTCACGACATTGAGCGCCACGACCAGCCCGCCCACCACCAGCATCGGCCGCCAGTATCGCCGCATCAGCAGGGACAGGCCGGGGGAGGGCGGCCCGCTGTCATGCAGGGCCGCCGCCGCGCGGAACACGGGCGTATCCTCCATCTTCGAGCGCAGATACATGCCGACCAGCCCCATGGGCGCGGCCACCAGGAACGGGATACGCCATCCCCATGCATGCATCGCCGCCTCGCCCAGCATCAGCGAAAATCCCAGCATCAGCGCCGCGCCCAGCGAAAATCCGGCCAGCGTCCCGAACTCCAGGAAACTGCCGTAAAATCCGCGCCGATCATCGGGCGCATATTCCGCCATGAACGTCGCCGCCCCGCCATATTCCCCGCCGGTCGAAAATCCCTGCACCATCCGCAGCGCGATCAGCAGCGTGGGCGCCCAGAAACCGATCGTGGCATGATCGGGGATCAACCCTACGCACAGCGTTGCCCCGGACATCAGCAATATGGTCAGCGCCAGCACCGACTTGCGCCCCAGCCGGTCGCCCAGCGGCCCCCAGAACAGCCCGCCCAGCGGTCGCACCAGAAAGGAAATGGCGAATGTCGCCAGCGCGAACAGCACCGCCTCCTCCGTGCTGCCGGGGAACAGCGCGGCGGAGATATAGGTCACGCCATAGGCATAGATGCCATAGTCGAACCATTCCGTCGCATTGCCCATCGCCGACGCGGCTATAGCGCGGCGCAGCGTCGCGTCCTGCGACGGGTCGGGGGATGCGCTTGCGGCGGGACTGGAAATCGCGTTCATGTCGTCTGTCCTTCGGGCGGCATTTCATCGGCGCTGTTGGGGTCCAGCAAAGACGCCATCGGCGTGGTGCGCGGCATGATCTGGAAATCCTGCTGATAATTGTCCGGCACAGGCTCCGACGCACTCTGCCGCCACAGGCCGATCATCATCGCCAGCCCCGCGCACAGTGCGATGAACAGGAACAGCCCGCCCGTCCCGGCCGCCGTCATGAAGCTCGCCCCCAGCAGCGGCCCCAAAGCTGCGCCGATGGAATAGAGCAGCACCAGCCGCCCGCTCGCCGCCACCCGCTCGGTCTCCAGCAACCGGTCGTTGCAATGCGCGACGCACAGCGGATACAGCGCAAAGCTCAACCCCCCGAACAGCGCGCCCAGCGCCATCAGCAACAGCCCGTCTTGGCTCAACGACAGCGCCACGCTGACCAGCGCCGCCACCGCGAAGCATCCCACGATCACGCGCCGCCTGTCGTGCCGGTCGGACAATCGCCCCAGCGGCCATTGCAGCGCCACGCCGCCCAGGATCACGATCATCATGAACCGCGCCGTTTCAGCCAGGTCCAGCCCCAGCCGCCGCACATGCACCGCAGCCAGCCCGTAAAAGGCGCCCAGCATCAGCCCCGTCGCCACCGCGCCCCCCGCGCCCAGCGGCGATGCGATCAGCAGCGACCGGATGGAAAAGGCGCTTGCCTCCACCGGCGCGGGCGCCGAACTGCGGGTCAGGCACAGCGGGATGATCGCCAGCGAAATCAGGATGGACGCGAGCTGGAACGGGATGGCGGGCAACGTCCCGCTCGCCCCGAGCAGCAATTGCCCGATCGCCTGCCCCGAATAGAGCGCGACCATATAGGCCGCCAGCACGCTGCCGCGCATCTGCGGTTCCGCCCGGTCGTTCAGCCAGCTTTCCAGGCACACGAACACCCCCGCCACGCACACCCCGTCGATCAGGCGCAGCACCATCCAGAACAGCGGATGCGTCAGCAACGCATAGGACAGCGTGCTGGCCGACAGCAACGCGACGAACGCGGCAAAGGCGCGAATGTGCCCCACGCGCCGCACCACGTCCGCCGCCCGTAGCGACCCCACGATCAGCCCGCCAAAATAGGCGGTCGCGACGATGCCGATGGCCATCGTGCCGCTGCCCGCCCGTTCCAGCCGCAGGCTGATGAGCGTCGCCAGAAATCCGCTGCCCGCCATCAGCATGAAGATGGACAGCAGCAGGCTGCGAACGGGATAGATGGCGGCAATCATGATGGGATGCGCGGCGCTCAGGCGGCGCGCTGCTCCTGCGGGCGTTGCTCGTCGCACTCCACCAATGCGCCGTGCAGCGCCCGGACGGCGGCCTCATATTGCGCGACATCGATGATGAACTGCACATCGACGTTGCGGATCTGGTGCTGCATCGCGATGACGCCCACGCCTTCATCGTCCAGCGCGCGCAGTGCGTCGGCGACCAGCGACGGGCGCGAAATATCGCTGCCGATCACTGACACCATCGCCACGGGATGCGCCGAAATCGCGGCATCGGGATAGCGTATTTGCAGATCCTCTATCACCCGCTTCATCGTCGCGGCTTCCGCCGACAGATAATGGGTTATGGTGTTGGCGTTGGACGACTTGCTGACGATCCACGCGCCATGCCGGGTCAGCGCCTCCAATATCGCGGCGTCATATCCCTTCACGCCGACCATGTCCTGCTCGAAAAATTGGAGCGCCTGCGCACGGCGGATGCCGGTCACGATCTCCACGCGCGGCGTGTCGGACACATAATCGCCGCAGATCAGCGTTCCGCCATCCTCCCGATCAAAGGTATTGCGTACACGCAAAGGAATGTTGGTCTGGCGCAGCCCGCGCCCCGCACCGGGATGGATCGCCTCCATGCCCAGATTGGCGAGCTGGTCGGCGACATCATAATTGGTGCGGCCGATCTTGCGCGCCTTGTCCGTGCCGACCAGCTTGGGGTCGGCGCTCGACAGGTGAAATTCCTTGTGGATGATCGCCTCGCGCGCGCCGGTCAGCACGGCGATGCGGGAAAAGGTCATTTCCGAATAGCCCCGCGCATAACGGCGCACCATGCCCTCGCGGCACCCGGCATAGCCGGTGACGATGGGCAGCGTCGTAGCCAGATCGACAGGCTCCATCGCCGCCACGATCCGCTCGTCCAGCCCGGCCATGTCCTCCTGATCCCAAAGGGTCAGATCGACGAACACCGCATTGACGCCCCGGTCGTTCAGCAGCAGCGCCGTGCTGTGGGCGCTATGCGCCTCGCCCAATCCGGCGAGCAGCTCGCGCACCGTCATCAACTGTTCCTTGACGCAAAAACGCCCATGGCTGCGCAGCCGCGCAAGGTCGTCCAGACAAGCGGCGACCGCATCGATCCGCCTGTCGACAAATGTGTCCGCCTGCTTGCGGCTTTCACCCCGCGCGAACATCTCGGCATTGCGCGCGCACATGGCGGCGCGCACTTCCTCTATCGCCTCGCGCCAGCCATCCGTGCCTTCATCGGCCACGAACCGCGCATAAACGCCCGCCCTTCCGCTCTTCTTATGCTCCAGCAGCAGGTCGGTCATCCCCGCATAGGCGGACACGACGAAGATGCGGTTATACAGCTCCGCGCCCTTGCGGCCCGCGATCAGCACATTGTCGAACAGGGTCGCGGTGGCGGCCATGGATGTGCCGCCGATCTTCTCGACGCTATGCCCGTTCATGCCGTCACCTCTTCCATCAATGGTCCCGATACCGGCGCGATCGGCGTGGGGTCGCCCCGCGCGGCGATGAACTGGGGGCGCGGCTTTTCAACGCCAAAGGGCGCGGCCAGCCGGTTGCTCACGGCATTATAGACCAGAAAGGCGTTGGCGCGCGGGAATGGCGTGATGTTGCCGTTTGACCCATGCATGACGTTGCAATCGAATATCACGACCGATCCCGGCTGGCCCGTCGGCGCGACGATGCCATGCTTGTGCGCCAACTCGGCCAGGCTGTCCTCGTCCGGCACGCCATATTCCTGGCGCTTCAATGACATGCGGTAATGATCCTCGGGCGTTTCGCCCACGCAGGTCAAAAAGCTGCGGTGCGATCCGGGGATCAGCATCAGCGGCCCGTTATGCGGCGTATTTTCCGCCAGCAATATCGACATGGACAGCGCCCGCATGCGCGGCATTCCGTCCTCGACATGCCAGGTTTCGAAATCGCTGTGCCAGTAGAATTCCTTGCCCTGAAAACCGGGTTTGTAGTTCAGGCGCGACTGGTGAATGTACACCTCATCGCCCAGCAGGAACCGGGCCACGCCCGCCAGCCGCGCGTCGGCGGCCAGCCGACCGATCACCGGGCTTTGCGCATGAATGCGAAAGATGGAACGGATTTCGCGGCTGCCCGGCTCGCTGATGACCGTCTCATCCTCCAGCGCGGCGGGATCGCCCAGCAGCTTGCGCGCCTCGCTCTGAAGGAAGGCGACTTCCTCGTCCGAAAACAGGTTTTCCAGCACCAGATAGCCGTCCCGGTCGAACTGGGCGGCCTGATCGATGCTGATCGGTGCGTCCTCGCTCCAGTCGCCATGAACGACCGGGTCGAGGCGCGGCAGAAACTCCGCCATTTTGGCATGGCGGGACGGGTAGATGTCTTGCAAGGGACTTCCCCCTCTTTTTTTCAGGTTCAATTACTCAGTACGGCCTCGCGGATCATGTCCGCTTCGGCGGGGTAGGCGCCGCTTTCGTCATGCACTTCCTTGCCGGTGACCGGCGGGTTGAACACGCAGGCGCACAGAATGTCGGTGGTGGGCCGCACGACATGCTTGTCATGGGCATTGAGCGCATACATGACGCCCCCGGCCAGCTGATGCGTGATGCCGGTGCCCAGATCCTCGATCGTGCCCGTGCCTTTCAGCACCAGCACCGCTTCCAGATGGTTCTGGTAGTGCATCTTGATTTCTTCACCGGCATACATGGTGGTGATGTGAAAGGAAAAGCCCATGCTGTCGTCTTTCAGCAGCAACCGGGCACTTTCCCACTGCTCCGACTTGATGTTGCGGTCCGATTTGCGGATGTCCTGAAGTTTACGAACGATCATGATCTACTCCTCACTCCGCCGCGACGCCGTAGGGGACGGTCATCGCTTCGCGGATGCTGGTTTCCAAAATGTCTAGCCCGGCGGAAAGCAGGGCGTCTTCTATGATCAGCGGCGCGAGAACCTTGACGATTTCGTCATGCGCGCCGCTGGTTTCGATGATGAGGCCGCGATCGAAGCAGGATGCGGTCACGATCGATGCGATCTCGCCCGATCCCACGTCAATGCCGCGCATCATCCCCCGGCCGCGGGTCGACAGGCCATGTTCAGCCGCCATCGCGTCCAGCCGCCGCTCAAGCAGCGTGCTGCGGCGGGCGACGTCCTGCTGGAACTGCCCGTCGCTCCAGAAATGGCGCAGCGCGGCTGTCGCGGTAACGAAGGCATGATTATTGCCCCGGAATGTGCCGTTATGTTCGCCGGGCGCCCACTGGTCCAGTTCCGGCCGCACCAGCGTCAACGCGAAGGGCAGGCCCATGCCCGACAGCGACTTGGCCATGGTGACGATATCGGGCGTGAAGCCCATGCCTTCGAAACTGAAGAAGTTTCCGGTCCGGCCGCAGCCTGCCTGAATATCGTCAACGATCATCAACGCGCCATGCTGCTTGGCGATGGCGTTGATCCTGCGCAGCCATTCGGGCGACGCGGCGTTCAGGCCGCCTTCGCCCTGCACCGTTTCCACCAATATGGCGGCGGGGGCGTCCAGGCCGCTCGACGGATCGGACAGCCGCCGATCCAGCAATTCGGCCGTGTCCACATCGGGTCCATGATAGCCGTCAAAGGGTTCATGCGCGACATGGCTCAGCGGCACGCCCGCGCCGCCCCGCTTGGCGGCATTGCCCGTGCAGGCGAGCGCGCCCAGCGTCATGCCGTGGAAACCGTTGGTGAAGGCGATCACCATTTCGCGGCCCGTAACCTTGCGGGCCAGCTTGATCGCGGCTTCGACGGCGTTCGTGCCCGTAGGCCCGGTGAACATCGCGCGATAATCAAGGCCGCGCGGCTTCAGGATCACATTTTCCAGCGTGCTGAGGAAATCGGCCTTGGCATCGGTGTGCAGGTCCAGCCCGTGCGCGATCCCGTCGGCCATCACATAATCAAGCAGCGCCTGCTTCAGAACCGGGTGGTTATGGCCATAGTTCAGCGTGGAACAACCGGACAGGAAATCCAGGTAACGGCCGCCCTGATTGTCGTGCATCCACACATTTTCCGCCTTGTTGAACTGGCGGGGCATGGATCGCGCATAGCTGCGGACCACGGACTCGCGCCGTTCATAAATGGCCGTGTCGGGTTTGCGGTTTGTCGGCTTGGGAAGGGTCGTAATCATATCGCCGTTTCTCCCTGTTTTGAATTGGTTGATGTCGCGCTGCCCGATGATCCGGGAAGTGAGCGGGGCAGCGGGCCGATGCGCGCCAGCCATTCGGTGGCATGGGCGCCGGCAAAATGAGTGTCGCGGTCGAACAGCGCGCTTTTGTCGAGCGGGGCGTTCCACCGTTTCGCGAGGCCTTCGAACAAGGCCCAGGACGCATCATTGTCGTCCGTGACTGTGGTGATCAGGTGGGTGACGCCCTGCGCCGATGGGCGGTTCAGCAGTTCCTCGATCATGCGGCCGCCCAGCCGCCGCCCGCGCGCGATCGGCGCGACGGCGACCTGCCAGACGAAGAAGCTGTCCGGCTCCGAAGGCGGGCGGTATCCTGAAACCCATCCCGCGATCGCGCCATCGCACTCGGCGATCACGCAGCTGTCGGCGAAATGCGTGCACTGAAGCAGGTTGCAATAGGCCGAATTGGAATCGAGCGGCGGACATTGCGCGATCAGCGCGGTGACGGCCGGGCCATCGGCGGCAACGGGCCTGCGCAGCTGGAAGCTGGATTGGCGCTCCGGCAAAGGATGCGCGAACGTCCGTGGCGGCGCGCTGGCCGCATCGGATTTTGACTCAAAGATGCTTTATCTCCCGAATTATAATTCTATGCAGATTATGGTCATCCCCTCGTTCTGCGCAGCTATTTAGGCTGTTTTTGTGCGTTTTTCAACCGCTGGCCGACGATTTTGATTCTTCATCGCATAAAGAACCCATAAAAATGCTTTGTCTATCAAAGGAATTTGGATGGCGTAAAACACCGATCTTTTCTATGTTTCTTTCATGAGTTCAGACATCGCTTCCCTCACGCTCCGCGCACTCCGCCGCGTCCTCCGCGCCACCGACATCGGCAGCCGCCGCCTCGCCACCGCGACGGGACTCACCCCTTCGCAATGGCTCGTCCTGCGTGAAATCGCCTCCCGCGATTCGCCAACGCCCGGCACGATCGCCACCGCGCTCAAATTCAGCCAGGCGACCATCACCGCGATCGTTGATAGACTTGAGGAACGGGGCTTCGTTCAGCGCCAGCGGAGCGACAAGGACAAGCGGCAGTTCATTCTCTCGTCCCTCCCGCCCGGAGATGCCGCGCTGGCCGAAGCGCCGGACTTGTTGCAGACCAGCTTCACCAAGCGTTTCGCCAATCTGCCGCAATGGGAACAGGCCATGATCCTGGCGGCGGTCGAGCGGCTGGCGATGTTGCTGGACGCCCAGGACATAGACGCCGCGCCACTGCTCGACAGTGGCGCTATCGATCGATCCGAGCCTGTCTGACATGGCAGCGGCGCGGCTGGTGCGCATCGCCGCCGCGCTCACAGGCGCACCCGCAGAAGGATATTTCATGCCCCGGTCCAAGCTCTCCCTGCGTCGCCTGCGCGCGCTCCTGCGTCGGCATGGCCCGGAAGCATTGGTGTGGCGCCGTCGCATCGCCATTCTTAGCGGCGCAGTCCTGATCGGCCTTGTCGCCTTGTTGTTCGCCTGGATAGCGGACGAGGCCAGCGATCTGTTCGTCGACATCGCGACGCGCTGGCCGGGCGCGCCCCTGCTCATCACGCCGCTGGGATTTGCCGCCATCGTCTGGTTGACCCGCAAGCTTGCGCCCGCGGCCAGTGGATCGGGCATCCCGCAGGTCATGGCCGCCTCTCGCGATCCCGACCACGGGTTAAACCGGCTGCTGTCGGCCCGCATCGTGTGCGTGAAGTTCGTCATGACGATCTTTGGCCTGTTGTTGGGCGCTTCTGTCGGCCGGGAAGGGCCAACGGTGCAAATCTCGGCTTCCATCATGGCCTATGCGCATCGCGTGATGGCTATCCCCCTGCGCGCTTCGGTGTACATCGCCGGCGGCGCGGCGGGAGTGGCCGCTGCGTTCAACACGCCCTTGGCCGGCGTTGCCTTCGCCATAGAGGAACTTGCGGCAGCCTATGAACAGCGGATGGCCCTGCTGGTCATGGCGGCTGTCCTGATCGCCGGGATGGTCAGCCTGGGGTTGGCGGGCGACTATGTCTATTTCGGCGTGATGCATCAGACGCTCAATGTCCGCGAAGCGCTCATCGCCGCTCCCATTGCTGGCGTGATCGGCGGGCTTGCGGGGGGCTGCTTTTCCCGGCTGATGCTTTCAGCCGCAAGATCGACGACGCGGCCATGGCGCTTGCTGCAGAAAAGGCCGCTCCTGTTCGCGGCGGGATGCGGACTTGTGGTGGCCCTGCTTGGCACGGCAACGGGCCTGACCTGGGGCACCGGCTATCAAACCGCCAATGCGGTCATAACCGGTTCGGATGTGCCGATCTGGTTCGGAGCAGCGAAGTTCGTCGCCACCCTCGCTACGGCGGTGTCGGGCATTCCGGGCGGCATATTCGCGCCTTCGCTGTCGGTCGGGGCCGGGATCGGCGACGTTCTTCGCAGCATGTTGCCCAGCTATCCATCGGGCGCGATCATATTGTTGGGGATGGTCGCTTACTTCACTGGCGTCGTGCGCGCCCCGCTGACGGCAGTGATCATCATTTCAGAAACGACGGCGAGCCGTGGACTGATGCTGCCTCTGCTGGCTACTGCGCTGATCGCGGATTTTGCGGCGCAGTTCATCAGCAAGGAACGGCTCTATCATGGCCTTTCCCAGCGTTTTGTAACAGGGATGGAAAGCACTCAAAAAGCGCCTTGAACAGCTGCCGGTGCGGCCTCCCATCCGTTCAGCCTGCGTCGCAACGTCCCGCTTCACCCACCGCATTGAATTGCATCGCGCGCGTCTTGTGCTCCGGCGCGCCGTGCGCCATCAGCGCCACGGCCTGCGCCACGACCGGCGAAAGCCGTTCGGGTTCGTCACGGGCGATCGCGATGATCTGCGCCTTCATCCGGGGGTCCCAGAAGCTCGTGAGATGATCGGCAACCGCTTCAATTGCCGCCGTTTCGCCCAGGGTCGCCAGGTTACGGGCGATCTGATGCGCCATATAGACCAGCCGGTCGGTGGTGGACATGACGTGCGTGTCATCGCTCATCTGGACTGCCTCTTATCCGCCGCTTCGGCCGCAGCGATCCGGCGACTGCGCCGGGCCTGCTCGGCGTAAGCCTGCTGCCACTCGCTAGGGCCGTTCGATGCCGAAACCTGTACCGCCGTCACCTTATATTCAGGGCAGTTGGTGGCCCAGTCCGAATAGTCGGTGGTGATCACATTCGCCTGCGTTTCAGGGTGGTGGAAGGTGGTGTAAACGACGCCCGGCGCGACCCGGTCGGTAATGAGTGCACGCAGCGTGGTCTCGCCAGCCCGGCTACGCAGCGTCACCCAATCGCCGTCCTTCAGGCCGCGATTTTCCGCGTCGCTGGAATGGATTTCCAGACGATCCTCGGGATGCCAGGCGGTGTTGTCCGTGCGCCGCGTCTGCGTCCCGACATTATAGTGGCTCAGAATGCGTCCGGTGGTCAGCAACAGCGGAAAACGCGGGCCGGTCTTTTCATCGGTCGGCACATAGTCGGTGACGACAAATTTCCCCTTACCCCGCACAAATCCTTCGATATGCATGATTGGCGTGCCGGCAGGCGCGGTGTCGTTGGCCGGCCATTGCAACGACCCTTCCTGTTCCAGCCGATCATAGTGAACGCTCGCGAACGTCGGGGTAAGCGCGGCGATCTCGTCCATGATCTGTGATGGGTGGGCATAGTCCCACTCAAGGCCCATGGCGTTCGCCACCTGTTGCACGATCTCCCAATCGGCATAGCCGTTGAGCGGGGCCATCACCTTGCGCACGCGCTGGATGCGGCGTTCGGCGTTGGTAAAGGTGCCATCCTTCTCCAGAAAGGTAGAGCCGGGCAGAAAGACATGGGCGTAATTGGCGGTTTCGTTGAGGAACAGGTCCTGCACCACCACACATTCCATCGCGGCCAGCCCCGCCGCGACATGATGGGTATTGGGGTCGGACTGAAGAATGTCCTCGCCCTGGATGAAGATGCCCTTGAACGTCCCGTCAGTCGCGGCGTCGAGCATGTTGGGAATGCGCAATCCCGGCTCGGGGTCGAGCGTTACGCCCCATGCTCGTTCGAACAACGACCGGGTGGCGTCGTCGGACACATGGCGATAGCCGGAAAATTCATGTGGAAAGCTGCCCATGTCGCAGGCGCCCTGGACATTATTCTGTCCCCGCAGCGGGTTCACACCCACGCCCTCGCGCCCAATATTGCCGGTCGCCATGGCGAGATTGGCGATGGCCATGACGGTGGATGACCCCTGGCTATGTTCGGTTACGCCCAGACCATAATAGATGGCAGCATTGCCCCCGGAGGCGTAGAGCCGCGCAGCGGCGCGAACATCCTCCGGCTTTACGCCGGTCAAGGGCTCGATCGCCTCGGGGGATCGGCTGGTTTCGGCAGCAAACTCCGCCCAGTCGGCAAACTCGTCCCAATCGCACCGTTGCCGGATGAAAGCCTCGTCATACAGCTTCTCGGTGACGATCACATGCGCCATCGCCGTCAGCATCGCGACGTTGGTGCCAGGACGCAGCGGCAGGTGATGCTCCGCCTCCACATGGGGCGACTTCACCAGATCGATGCGGCGCGGATCGATGACGATCAGCTTTGCACCCTGCCGCAATCGCTTCTTCATGCGCGATGCGAACACCGGATGGCCATCGGTTGGGTTGGCGCCAATGACCAGGATGACATCGGCCTGGGCGACGCTGTCGAAATCCTGCGTGCCCGCCGATGTGCCGAAGGTGGTCTTCAGGCCATAGCCGGTCGGCGAGTGACAGACGCGTGCGCACGTATCGACATTATTGTTGCCAAAACCCTGACGGATCAGCTTCTGGACCAGGAATGTTTCTTCATTGGTGCAGCGGCTGGACGTGATGCCGCCGATCGACCGCGTGCCGTATTTCGCCTGGATGCGACGGAACTCAGCTGCGGTATGCCCGATCGCTTCCTCCCACGATACTTCACGCCATGGCTCATCGACAGACGCGCGGATCATGGGTTTCAGGATGCGATCCTGATGCTGGGCATAGCCCCAGGCGAAGCGGCCCTTGACGCAGCTATGGCCACGATTGGCCTTGCCTTCCTTCCACGGCACCATGCGCACCAATTCTTCGCCCCGCATTTCTGCGCGGAAGGTGCAGCCAACGCCGCAGTAAGCGCAGGTGGTGACCACCGCGCGGTCCGGCGTGCCGACCTCCACGACCTTTTTCTCGATCAGCGACGCGGTAGGGCAGGCCTGCACGCACGCGCCGCACGACACGCATTCCGATCCCAGAAAATCCTCGCCCTGCGACGGCGCGACCCTGGATTCAAAGCCCATATTCTCGATCGTAAGTGCGAACGTGCCCTGCACTTCGTCACAGGCGCGCACGCAGCGCGAACAGACGATGCACTTGCTGGGATCGAAATCGAAATAGGGGTTCGACTGGTCCTTCGCCTGCCCCATGTTCGTCGCGCCGTCATAGCCGTAGCGCACATCGCGCAGACCGACCGCGCCCGCCTGGTCCTGCAGCTCGCAATCGCCGTTTGCCCCGCAGGTCAGGCAGTCCAGCGGATGATCGGAGATATAGAGTTCCATAACGCCGCGCCGCAGTTGCTTCAACCGCTCGGTCTGGGTGCGTATCACCATGCCTTCGGCGATCGGCGTGGTGCAGGATGCGGGATAACCGGCGCGCCCCTCCACCTCCACCAGGCACAGCCGACAGGAACCGAAGCTTTCCATGCTGTCGGCGGCGCAAAGTTTCGGGATGGAACAGCCCGTCAGCGACGCCGCGCGCATGATGCTGGTGCCTTCGGGCAGGGTGACGCGCTGGCCGTCGAGGGTGAAGGTCACGGACCTGCCGGTGGCGACGACGGGCGGGGTGCCATGGTCGATTTCGCGGGTGAAGGTCATTGGGCAGCCTCTTTCACCGGCGTCATCGCGTCGAAATCTTCGGGGAAATGATCAAGCGCGCTTAACACCGGGTAGGGGGTGAAGCCTCCCAGGGCGCAGAGAGAGCCGAACTTCATCGTGTCGCAAAGGTCGCGAAGCAGTTCAACTTCCTGATCGAGCGAACGCTCCGCAGCGCTGGGTGCACGGGAATAAAGCGCCTTGCTAAGCCCTGCCGGAAGTGAAGCATCCGGGCGCACGACATCATGATCGCGATCTGCGATGATCCGGTCCATCAACTCCACGCCGCGCGTCGATCCGATACGGCAGGGCGTGCATTTGCCGCAGCTTTCCGCCGCGCAGAATTCCATGGCGAAGCGCGCCATGTGGGCCATGTCCACGCTGTTGTCGAAAACGGTGATCCCTGCATGGCCGATAAGGCCGCCCGCCGCCGCGAAGGTTTCATAATCGAAGGGCAGGTGAAACATCGAAGGCGGGAAATAGGCGCCAAGCGGTCCGCCAACCTGCACCGCCCGCACTGGCCGGCCGCTGGCCGTGCCGCCGCCGATCTCGTTCACCAGTTCACCGAGCGTGATGCCGAAGCCAATCTCGTAAAGGCCGCCATTCTGCACATTGCCCGCAAGCTGCACCGGCATGGTGCCCCGCGACCTTCCGAACCCCACCGCCGCATAGGCGTCCGCACCCTCGGCGAGGATGAAGGGCACTGCGGCCAGGCTCAGCACGTTGTTGATGACCGTTGGCTGGCCGAACAACCCTTGCAGCGCGGGCAAGGGCGGCTTGGCCCGAACCTGGCCACGCTTGCCCTCAATACTGTCGAGCAGCGCGGTTTCCTCGCCGCAGACATAGGCGCCCGCGCCCTCGCGCATCTCCAGCGTGAAGGGCGCGATCCTGCCCGCGGACACTTCGATTGCCGCCCGCATCGTCGCGATCGCAAATGGATATTCCGACCGGATATAGACATAGCCATGCCCCGCACCCACCGCATGAGCGGCGATCGCCATTCCTTCGATAAGGCAATAGGGGTCGCCCTCCATCAGCATCCGGTCGGCAAAAGTGCCGCTGTCGCCCTCATCAGCGTTGCAGACGATGAACTTCTGCCCTGCCGCCGCGTCCAGCACGGTTTGCCACTTGATGCCAGTCGGGAACCCCGCTCCGCCACGGCCGCGCAGGCCCGACGCCTTGACCTCATCGACCACGGCCCGCGGCGTCATGCCCCGCGCCGCATCGAGCCCCTTCCAACCGCCATGGGCGGCATAGTCGGTCAGGCTCAGCGGGTCGGTGATGCCGCAGCGGGCAAAGGTAAAGCGTTGCTGACTGGTGAAGAAAGGCAGATCCTCGATCCGCCCAAGTCGCGAGGAATGCGTGCCGTCCAGCACGGCCGCGACATCCTGAGGCCCGACCGGGCCATAGCCCACGCGGCCATCGACTGTCTCTAATTCGACAAGCGGCTCTATGCTGAAAAGGCCGCGCGAACCGGTGCGTATCACTTCGCACCCCGCCTCTGCGAAAGCGCGCGCGACCGCATCCGCGCCCAAGGCGACCGAAGCCATGTCGCGACTAATATATATCTTGATTTTGGGGGCCGGGTTCATGCCGCCACCTCCGCCGCGATCCGCTCCAGCGCGGCGGCGTCGATCCTTGCCACCGGTCGCCCATCGACCAGCGCATTGGGGCCGATCGCGCAAAGACCAAGGCAATAGACCGGCTCCAGCGCGATCTGGCCGTCCCTGCGCGTTTCGCCCATGGCAACGCCCAGCCGCTGCTCTGCCTGACGCTCTATCGCAGCGCCTCCGCGCGCCTGGCAGCTTTCTGCCCTGCACAGCTTCACGACATGACGACCGGGAGCCGAGCGGCGGAAGTCGTGATAGAAGGTGACGACTCCATGCACATCGGCGCGGCTGAGGTTCAGCGCTCTCGCGATGGCTGGCACGAGTGCATCGTCGATATGGCCGGCTTGCTCCTGCAAAGCGTGAAGCAGCGGCAACAACTGGTCCCGCGTCGCCCCATAGCGCGCAGTCCATGCGACGATAAACTCTTCCATTTCACCCTGCCTTCAGCGCTTTTGTGCCAATAATGGTGAAGCGAAGTCCCCCGTCGGTCAAATCGAAGCACTACATGTTTGATAGATATTCCCTATCAGACTGAGCGGAAGCCCGGCGGCAACCGCAGGTCGCGCGCGACGCTCAGCACGGCCTGTGCAAGCGGCCCCATCGGCGCACTGTTGGACACGATCACCCCCACGCGGCTGCCTTCCTCCATATTGGGCAAGGGCTGCGTCCGGGCCCAGCTCAGGCCTTGCAGCAAGGTCGCATGGCTGTCCGGAATGATCGAGCAGAGCCGTCCATGCTGCACCAGCCCAAGCAAGGCTATATAGCTGTCCGCCGTCACCAGCGGGCGGAGCGCAAGGCCCCGCTCGGCCAACCGCGCGTCGAGTATGCGCCGGTTCTGCATACCCTGATGCAGCAGGCAGAGCGGCAACCGCGCCAGGTCATCCCAATCGAGGGGATCGGGAATCGTCAGTTCACCCAGGGCGCTCACCAACATCGTGCGTTCGACATAAAGCGGGACGGCCAGGGCGTGAGCCGGTGGTTCAAAATCCAGGTAGGTCAGGCCAGCGTCAAGCTCGAACGCGGCAAGATCCCGCTCGATCTGGCGCGACGTCAGGGCGCGGACGGAAATGTTCAATCCCGGATGCCGCGCTAGCATTGCTTCCGCGAGGCAGCCGATGGCGGGCATGGCGGCAGGGATCGAACCGAGCCGCAACTCGCCCTTCAGCGGGCCGCGTGCGGTTTCTGCCGCCTGCCCCAGCGCTTCTGCCGCCGCGACCAATTGCCGCGCCCATGGCAATATCGCCTCGCCCTCGGCCGTCAGCCCCCCATATTTGCGGTCCCGCCGGATAAGTCGCTTGCCCAATTGCGCCTCCAGCATGGCAATGCCAGCGGAAAGCGTTGGCTGCGACACATTGCATTGCGCGGCTGCACGCGCGAAATGGCGTTCGCGCTCCAGCGTCAGAAAATATTCGACGAGGCGGGTCTGCATGTCGGCCGTATAGCAGTGGAGCAACAAATCTCATAGAGAAGTGCTATCTATTCCAACGGTTGCTCCGGCTGGTGAAAGCGCTGGTGGGTTAGGTTGAAAACAGGAAAGGGCAAGAAATCAGCGTCTTTGTGACCGGCTCAGGCCACTTCGGCGATGTTACCGGAGCCGCACGACGGTTTCATCCAGAACCGAAAGAAAACGCGACCGATCCGCCTTGCCAAAAGGTGCTGGTCCACCCAACCCATCGTTGATCGCCCCTGCACGCAAATCCGCCATGATGGCCCGAACCGCGACGGCGTTGCCGATGGAGGCTTTAGTGAACGGCTTGCCCGTCGGCGCGATCACCGCTCCGCATCCGGCCTTCAAGCATCGGTCGGCCAGCAATATGTCGGCGGTCACGACGATGGATTTCGCGTCCACATGCTCGACGATCCAGTCGTCCGCCGCATCGAACCCGTCGCTTACCACCACGCGGGAGACGAGCGGGTGGGCTGGCACCCTTATGGGGCTGTTGCTGACGACAATGACAGGCACGTCGTAACGCCATGCGACCTTGTAGCTTTCTTCTTTCACCGGGCAAGCGTCGGCATCTATCAGTATCTGGGGCATGCTGGCGATGTAGACAGGAACTCTGAAGAAGGGGAGGGGTCTTGTCCCAGCGGGGCAAGAGACAGCGCCAAATGCTTTAATTTCGCGAGGCGAGGCTATCGAGGACCAGCGGCGCGACTTTGCCGACGATGACGTCCACGCCAGCCGGATTGGGGTGGAGCGAGTCCGGCTGCATATATTTGGGATCGCCAACCACGCCATCGAGGAAGAACGGGTATAGCGGAACGTCATAATCCTTGGCCAATGCCGGGTAGATGGCGTTGAAACGGGCGGCATAGGGTTCGCCCATATTCGGTGCGGCAAGCATGCCCGTCAGCACGACCGGCAGCTTCCTCTCGGCCAACATGCCCAGCATCGCTCGCAGGTTTTTCTCGCTCTCGGCCGGGTCCAGGCCACGCAGCATGTCATTCCCGCCCAGCCCCAAAAGCACCAGATCGGGCTTCCTTGGCAAGCCGTCCAGCGTAAAGGCCAGTCGTTGAAGGCCGCCCTGCGTCGTTTCTCCCGATACGCCCGCATTGCGGACCTCGACCGCGCCGCCCTTCGCCCTCAGGGTCTTTTCCAGTTCATGGGGAAAACTTTCATTCTGGGCGACGCCATAGCCAGCATACAGGCTGTCGCCGAACGCCAGGATCAGCTTTTCATCGGCGTTGGGCGTAGCGTGGCGTTCCTCCCGCACCGTTGGCGCGGCGGCGCTGTTGGATGCCGGTTCATCGGAACATGCGGCAAGCATTTGCACAATCAGTCCACAGACCACATATGTCGGCCACTGTCGCGCCATCAGGATCTCCTTCATTCATGCACGGTTCGTCCGATCCCACCCATATCGCCATCGTGGCGCGCCATGTCACCCTGTCGCTGGGCCAGACGGAAATATTGAAGGGTGTCGATCTGTCGATCCGGCAGGGAGAAAGCCTCGCGATACTTGGACCATCCGGGTCGGGCAAGTCGTCGCTGATGGCGATCCTGTCGGGGCTGGAGCGCGCAAGCGGGGGCGAGGTGCTGGTTGCGGGCATAGATTACGGCCCGCTGGACGAAGACGGGCTGGCGCGGGCGCGGCGCGGGCGGATCGGCATCGTGCTTCAGAGTTTTCATCTGCTACCCACGATGACGGCCATCGAAAATGTCGCTGTCCCGCTGGAACTGGCAGGAACAGCTGATCCGTTCGCGCGGGCCGCGACGGAACTGGAGGCCGTGGGGCTTGGCCACCGGCTGCATCATTATCCCACGCAATTGTCGGGCGGCGAGCAGCAGCGCGTCGCCATCGCCCGCGCGGTCGCGCCCGGACCCGATATCCTGTTCGCCGATGAACCCACCGGCAACCTTGATGGCGGAACGAGCGAGGCGATCATCGACCTGCTCTTCGCGCGGCAGGCCGCCAATGTCGCGACGCTGGTCATCATCACCCATGATCCTGCGCTCGCCGAACGGTGCGACCGCATCGTCGAAATGCGCGACGGCCTGATCGTCGCCGAACGGCTGCCATGAGCCAGAACCTCGACTGGCGCGGCTGCTGGCGGATCGCCCGGCGCGACCTTCACCGTGGGCTGCGCGGCCTGCGGCTGCTGTTCATCTGCCTGTTCCTGGGCGTCGCGACATTGGCGACGATCGGCAGCCTGACGGCGGCCATCACGGGCGAGATCGCCAGCAAGGGGCAGTTGCTGCTGGGCGGCGACGTCGAAGTCGCGATGTCGCAACGGCAAGCGAGCGAGGATGAGAAGGCCGCCTTTCGCCGTGCGGGGCAGATGAGCGAGACCATCCGTCTGCGCGCCATGGCGCAAGGGCCGGGCAGGGATAGAGGCCCCGCCGCCGTGTTGACCGAATTGAAGGGCGTTGACCGCGCCTATCCGCTTTATGGCAGGTTGATGCTGCAATCCGGTATCGCCGGATCGCTCAGCGCAGACGAACTGGTGATCGGACAGGCGCTGGCGGACAGGCTGGCGCTGAGGCCGGGGCAGCATCTGCGCTATGGCAATGCGGATTTCCGCATCCGGGATATCATCGTCGATGAGCCGGACCGCGTCGGCGAAGGGTTTACGCTTGGCCCCGTGGCGATCACTTCGCTGGAAGCCCTGCGACGCACGGGGTTGATCCAGCCTGGCAGCCTTTATGAAAGCAAATACCGCATCCGGGTGACGCCTGGCACGGATGTCCGCGCGACGGGCGAGGCGCTGAAGCGCGCCTTCCCGGCCGGAGCGTTTGAGATCAAGGATCGCGATCGCGCGGCGCCGGGAACAAGCCGCTTTTTCGAGCGCATGGGACAATTTCTCTCGCTCATCGGGCTGAGCGCCCTTGCCATTGCGGGGATCGGCGTCGGCAATGGCGTCACATCCTATCTGGCGATCAAGCGGGACGGCATTGCGACGCTGAAGATTCTGGGCGCGTCGGCAAGCGACATATCACGCATCTACCTGATGCAGGTCGGCATGGTCGCGCTATTGGCGACGGGCTGCGGTTTACTGGTGGGCGCGGCATTGCCCGCGTTGCTGCTGGCGGCGGTGGGCGACCTGCTGCCCGTCCAGCCCGCCTTCGCGTTGACCCCATGGCCCTTCCTGACGAGCGCGGCTTATGGGTTGCTGGTCGCCTTCATCTTCATCATGCCACCGCTTGCGCATGCGCGCGCCTTACCCGCCGCAGTCCTGTTTCGTGAGACGGTCGACCGGCGGCGCGTGATCGACAGGCGCAGCGGGATCGCCGTCGCGGTTGCAGCGTTCGCCATGGTGACGCTCGCCCTGGGAACGGCGCGCGAGCCGCTCTTCGCCGCCGCCGTGCTGGGCGCTGTGGGGGCGATGCTGCTGATCCTGCTGGGCATCGGCCTGCTCGTGCAAAGGATGGCGCGGCGGGTGCGCCGGCCCAAAGCGCCGCTGCTACGGCTGGCCGTCGCCAACCTCCACCGACCCGGCGCGCAGACGAGCGCGCTGGTCGTTGCATTGGGGCTTGGCCTCACCCTGTTCGTCACTCTGGCCGCGATCCAGTCGAGCCTTAGTGCTGAAATCCGCAACACCGTGCCGCGCACCGCACCCGACCAGTTCGTGCTCGATATTCCGATCGAACAGAAAGGCGCGTTCCAGCGCCTGATCGCGCGCGAAGCTCCCGGCGCGGAGGTCAACATCGTCCCAACATTGCGCGGCACCATCGTCGCCTATGACGACACGCGGGTCGCGGATCTCGATGAATTGCCGAAGGACGCATGGTTCCTGCGCGGTGAGCGCGGCGTCACCTACAGCGACAGCCTGCCCGAGGGGTCCCAACTGACAGAGGGCGAGTGGTGGCCGCGCGGCTATGACGGTCCGCCGCTCGTTTCGCTCGATCGGGACGCGGCGAAAATCATGGACGTCGGCGTCGGCGACCGGCTGGTCGTGTCCATTCTGGGCCGCGAGATCGAGGCACGCATCGCTTCCCTGCGACAGGTGAATTGGGAAACGATGGGCTTCAACTACATCATGGTCTTTTCGCCCAACAGCTTGGCGGGCGCGCCGCATAGTCTGGCGGCGACGATCACGACCAAGTCCGTCAATCCACCGGACGGACGGCTGTCCCGCTCGCTGCTGTCCGCCTTCCCATCAATCTCGATCATAGAAGTCGGCGAAGTGGTGGGCCAGGTCACATCCCTGCTGGGCCAGATGGCGACGGCGATCATCCTGGCGGGGTCCGTCGCGATCCTTGCCGGTATAGCGGTGCTGATCGGCGCGATCGCGGCATCGCGGCAGACACGCGCCTATGACAGCGTGATCCTCAAGACGCTGGGCGCAACGCGATGGCAGATATTGGGGAGCCAGGGGATCGAATATGCACTGTTGGCGACGGTGCTCGCCGCGGTGGCGCTGGGATTGGGTCTTGGCGCAGCCTGGTTCGTGATCGTGCAGATTTTCGAATTCAACTGGTCGCCGGATTGGCTGTTGGTAGCAATCACTCTGTCAGGTGGCGGGGGCCTGACGCTGGCGATAGGATTGTTGGGGTCAATACCGCTCATGTCCGTGCGTCCCGCCCGCGCGCTCCGATCGCTTTGATCTTGCGTAGGCGCCAACGGCCGCAAAGCCCATCTGGATGTTGAACGCCATATCGCATTCGGCCATAATATTGGCAAATTTGAGAGAGGCTTGCTGATGCGCGACATTAATCACAAACTGGCTTTTGACCATGACGGGAAAGCCCAGCGTTACAGCGACGTTTTTGATCCGAACAATGGCGGCGTTCAGGCCCGCGTGGCTTTGGGCGATGCCGCTCTGCTCGACAAGGCGGTGGAAGCCGCGAAGAAGGCGCAACCCGCTTGGGCGGCCGTCAATCCGCAGCGCCGCGCGCGGGTCATGTTTAACTTCAAGACCCTGGTCGAGAAGCATATGGACGAGCTGGCGCATCTGCTCAGCTCCGAACATGGCAAGGTGATCGCGGATTCGAAGGGGGACATTCAGCGCGGCCTGGAGGTCATAGAATTCTGCTGCGGCATCCCGCACGTGCTGAAGGGTGAATTTACCCAAGGTGCGGGCCCTGGCATTGATGTCTACAGCTTCCGCCAGCCGATCGGCATCGGCGCGGGCATTACGCCCTTCAACTTTCCGGGCATGATCCCGCTCTGGATGTCGGGCGTCGCCATTGCGACCGGCAACGCCTTCATCCTGAAGCCTTCGGAGCGCGACCCATCGGTGCCCGTCCGTCTGGCGGAGCTTTTCCTGGAAGCGGGCCTGCCGGAAGGCATATTGCAGGTGGTTCACGGCGACAAGGAAATGGTCGACGCCATTCTCGACCATCCCGACATCGGCGCGATCAGCTTTGTCGGTTCGTCTGACATCGCCCATTATGTCTACAAGCGCGGCGTCGACAACGGCAAGCGCGTGCAGGCAATGGGTGGGGCCAAGAACCACGGCATCGTCATGCCCGACGCTGATCTCGATCAGGTGGTGAACGATCTTTCGGGCGCGGCTTTCGGTTCGGCCGGCGAACGCTGCATGGCGCTCCCCGTCGTCACCCCGGTGGGTGAGAAGACGGCGATGGCGCTGCGCGAGAAGCTGATCCCCGCGATCGAGGCGCTGCGCGTTGGCGTTTCCACCGATCCCGACGCCCATTATGGTCCGGTCGTCACCGCCGCGCACAAGGCGAAGATCGAAAGCTATATCCAGATGGGCGTCGATGAAGGCGCGGAACTGGTCGTCGATGGACGCGGCTTTACGCTTCAGGGGCATGAGGAGGGCTTTTTCGTCGGCCCGACGCTGTTCGACCATGTGAAGCCGTCTATGCGCTCCTACAAGGAGGAGATTTTCGGCCCCGTGCTACAGATGGTGCGCGCGGAGAGCTTCGAGGAGGCACTCGCCCTCCCCAGCCAGCATCAATATGGCAATGGCGTCGCGATCTTCACCCGCAACGGCCACGCCGCCCGCGAATTTGCAGCGCGCGTCAATGTCGGCATGGTCGGCATCAACGTGCCGATCCCGGTGCCGGTCGCCTATCACACCTTCGGCGGATGGAAGCGGTCGGCCTTTGGCGACACCAACCAGCATGGCATGGAAGGCGTGAAGTTCTGGACCAAGGTCAAGACCATCACCCAGCGCTGGCCCGACGGCGGCGCCACCAGTGACAGCGCCTTCGTCATCCCGACAATGGGATAAGCTGGCGCGCAAAGGCTCAGTTATCCCGGAATGCCCGCTCGAACTGGTCGCGCAACGGCTTGGTAAGGTAGGAGATCATCATCCGGCTGCCGGTGTCGATGAATAAATCGGCCGGCATGCCGGGCTTTAGCGCCAGTTCGGGATATTTCCGCAGCTGGGCTTCGTCGATTTCCACCCGCACCGGGTAGAAGCTCAGCCTTCCTTCTGGATCGGCTGCCCTGTCGGCAGCCACGAAGGTCACTTTGCCCCGGATTTCGGGCGTGGCGCTGTTGTTGAAGGCGGTGAAGCGGATGCGCGCCGCTTGGCCGACATGGACCTGATCGACATCAGCGGGCGAAACCGCCCCTTCGACCAGAAGCCGGTCGCTGTTCGGCACAATTTCCATAATGATTTCGGCGGGGCGTACGACGCCGCCAATCGTGTTGAAGGCCAGCTTGTCGACTACTCCCTCATAAGGGGCGCGTACGACGCTGCGATCCCGCGCATCGATGGCGGAAACGCTGCGCACTTGCTGCTGGTTGAGCGCGCCGTTCAACTGGGCAAGGTCGGCTCCCGCCTGTGACCGGCGGCTTTCCCCGAGCTGAATCATCTGTTCACGCGCCTCGCTGATACGCGCCTCTGCCTGCGCTATGTTGGCGCGCAACGCGCCGATGCCGCCCTGCAGATCCACGGCGGTCCGCTCCAACTGATTGAGGCGGCTGATGGTAACTAGCCCCTTGTCCCACAGAGCCCTTACCCCCTTTCGTTCAGGTTCGATAAGGGCGGCCTGCTGCTGGAGCGCGCGGATTTGCGATTCATAAGCGTTGATCTGCTGGCGATACTGGCGGATGCGCGACTGGATCTGTGCGGCGAGCCCCGCCTGTTCGGACTGCCTGATCTGGAACAGATTGGCTTCGTCAGCCATCGCACGGCGCGCGGCGCCGTCAGCGCGCATCAATTCACTGGGGAAAGTGACGGAGCGAGCGCCCAGCCGTTCCGCTTCCAGACGGGCGCGTTGCGCTCGCATCTGATCGACGCTCAGGCTGGAATATTCCGCATCCGCCCCTGTCACCCTGTCGTCGAAGCGCATCAGCACCTGTCCCTTGCGGACAGGCGCGCCGTTTTCGACCAGTATTTCCTTGATCACGCCTCCTGAAGGATGGGCGACCTTCTTGATGTGCGATGCGAGGCCGATCTGACCGGCTGCAATTACCGCGCCCCCGATCGGGATCAAAGTGCCAGCCACGCCGAAACTCACAATGAGTATCGCCATGGCGATGAGGGCAGCGCGCACCTTGTTTTGGGCATGTTCGGCCGGGTCATAATCCACGGCGAAACTGTCATCGGCGATGAACGGGGCAAGATGAGTGTTCATTTCACGCTGTTCCAGTAGCGGTGGCTTGCATCGCCACGACATTTTCCCGGGGCACATTTTTTCTATGTCGTAAGCGCGTCATGACTTCCGCAGCCGGACCGAATATTTCCATGCGACCCTCTCGCATCAGCAGGACATGGCTGACCTGCCCCAGCGCCCGGTGAGAAATCACGACCACGATACCTCCGCGCTCGCGCACCGATGCGATCGCGGCGACCAGTGCAGCCTCCCCCTCGCTGTCAAGATTGGAATTGGGCTCGTCGAGCAGGACGAAGAACGGATCCTTGTACAAGGCGCGAGCCAAGCCGATGCGCTGCCGCTGCCCTCCCGAAAGCGCTTGGCCATCTGCGCCGACGCGGGTGTCATAGCCTTGCGGGAGGCCGGTGATCAGGTCGTGCACCGCGGCAACCCTTGCCGCCGCGACGATCGCTTCCGATGTCGCGGAAGGATCGAAACGCGCGATATTTTCCGCGATGGTGCCGTCCAGCAGTTCGATAGTCTGAGGCAGATAGCCGATAAATTCGCCGAAATGTTCGGGATCCCACTGGTCCTGCGTCGCGCCGTCGAGACGGATCGTCCCGCGTGACGGTCGCCAGGCTCCGACCAAGGCGCGGCCCAGCGATGATTTTCCCGCACCGCTTGGACCGATGACGGCGCAGGCGTCTCCTGCATTCAGGCGGAGCTCCACGCCGTTGACGGTAATCTGCCGCGTGCCGGGCGGCGCGACGACCAGCTTTTCCACTTCCAGCTTCTGTACCGGCGCAGGCAAACGCAGCGAAACGCCCGCCGTTGCCGGGACACATTTCAACATCTCCGTCAGGCGCATCCATCCAACGCGTGCGCTGATCAGGCTCTTCCAGTTCGCGATCGCCTGATCGACTGGCGCGAGCGCGCGTGCGGACAGGACGGATGCGGCGAAGATGACCCCGGCGCTTGACTTCCCTTCGATGACCAGCAGCGCGCCGACGGTCAGGATGATCGACTGAAGCGCCAGCCGCAATATCTTGCTCAGGCCGCCAAGCGCAGTGCCAGAGCGCGCCAGCTTGTTCTGAGCGGCGGTGTACAGGGCGTTCAGCCGGTCCCAGCGCTGCTGCATGCGCCCGGCCATGCCGAGCGCCGTCAGCAGTTCCACATGACGCAAATTGCTTTCCGCCGCGCCATTGCGATAGGCGGAAAGCTGCAAAAGCTGTTCGGCTGGCCGTTTCATGGCCCGGTTCGTGAACAGCGTCAGGGAAAACAGGATGATCGCGCCCACCAGCGCCGTGATGCCCAGCCAGATATGCAGTATGGACAATATGGCCAGAAAGAAGATGACCCAAGGCAGATCGAGCAGGGTCGCGACCCCGTTCGACATGAAGGCGCGGACGTTTTCGAGATCGTGCATGGGGCTGAGCCCATCACCGGGCATCTTCCGTCCGGCCAGCGCCAATTGGGACATCGCGTTCTGGACCCTGCCGGACAGTTCACGTTCGACGGAATTTGCAACATCCGCCAACATGCCTGCCCGCATATTTTCGAAGAAGCCCTGGAACAGGTACACGATCATCACCAGGATCATCAGCCCGGCCAATGTCGGGATGGAATGACTCGGCAGAACCGAATCATAAACCATCATCATGTAAAGGGATCCGCCCAGCAGCAGCACGTTGAGCGCTGCGCTGACGCACAGGACAACAATGAACACTTTCTTGTAGTTGCTGACAACTTCCAACAATTCGCTGTCACGTTCGCCGAACGCACTTGCCACCTGGAACCCCCTGGGTCTGCTGGACTCAAGCACACCGCCCAGCGTCAGATGAGGCATGCTGCTCGGCTGTTCACTTCTACAATGGATGTGAGGTGAAGCGTTTTAAAACATGGACGAGAAATGGGCAGGCGAGGGAACAAAATCGCATCTACGCTACACTATCGCCGCGCACGCCGAGGAAATTTATGGCGGCGCAGTTGAAGTCAAGGGGTAGCGAATATTGCTGGAACGCCAGGATATTTTATCGTAACATTAAGAATTTACAATAAAATATTCACCAACGGGCGTGGGGGCGAATGTTGGATAGACGGGCAGGCGTCGCTACGCGACATTGCCCGTCATACTTGCGGCAGCGACATCGATGGCCGAACCGGTAATATGCCGGCCTTCATCGGACAGGAGGAACAGGATACTGTCGCTGACGTCGGACGGCTCGACCCCAGGCGCGGCTTGCAGAGAGAAGGGATCGGCGCGTATCTTTGCTTTAAATATCGCTTGGGTGGGCTCAGGGTCTCCGGGAAGCACCCCCGTTTTCAGGCACTGGATTATTGAGCAACGGCGTGTTGACGGCGGTGGGGCAGACGCAATTTACCGTCACGCCGCTCCGGTGACGTTGAGCGCCGTTGCCTTCACCATCCCATGACGCCCCATTTGGACGCGCAGTAGGCGGCCGAGTTCATCCGGCCAGTCCGGGCGGCGAGCGATGCAATCGCGACGATACCGGCCCGAACGGCGCTCCACAATGCCGGGAAGGACCGAGCGAATGCTGTGAAGCAGCCGGATCCGTGTCGCGAGCGTCTTTGCGTCCGTCACCATCGGATTGTGGGAGGACCGTCTGTTGATCACCGGCGGCTTGCGACTCCAGCAGATCAAGACCCGATCATTCGCCTACGCCGACGGCTCGCCTCAGGGTGTCTAACAGAAGGATGCCATAACACCTGTCGTCGGCCTGGTTGTCAAACCTGTGGATGGCCTGTCGCCTTATGCCAACCGGATCGAGGGTCTGGCGACCGGTTCATCGACTTTGAACCATTTCGCTCAGTTCTGATTGCTTCTCGCCCCCATGGCAACTTCGTGGCCCCGTCCGCGTTTACGGCAGCGGAGGCGCGATTATATGATGAAGAGTTCCCCGGCGGGCTGGCTGACCGCTTTTGCCCGACTGGGCTTCGCCGCGCGCGGCCTGGTCTATTTGCTGGTCGGGGGCGTCGCGATAGACGCCGCTCTAAATGGCGGAAGGCCCAGCGATAATCAGGGGGTGATGGGAACATTGGCTGACAAGCCGGGCGGCCAGTTGTTACTGATACTCTGCGCCATCGGCTTTGCTGGCTATGCCTTCTGGCGGCTGACCGAAGCGGCGCTTGACCCCGAGCATCGCGGACGGACCATGAAAGGCAAGTTCGACAGGGTCGGCTATGCGTTCAGCGGTGTCATTCATATTGGCCTTGCTTTTGCGGCCTTGAGGCTCTCCACGCGCCAGGGTTCGTCGCCAAACGGCGCTCCGGGCGATGAAACCATGCGGGATTGGTCAGCTTGGCTGATGGATCAGCCTGCGGGTTTGGTTCTTCTGATGGCCGTAGCCGTGATGCTGTTAGCCACTGCAGGTGCGCAGGCCATCAAGGCCTATAAAGCAAACTTTGATGAACTCGGCGGCGATGTCCCCGCCCCGGATAAGGTTCGCCTGTTGGGGCGAATAGGCTATGCCGCGCGGGCGCTTGTCTTTGCCATGATGGCATGGTTTCTGGCGAATGTGGTGCTGCATCGCAATCCAGAAGAAGCAGGCGGATTGGGCGCGGCATTAAGGCAACTGCGGGCGGAGGACCAAGGGCCATTGTTGCTGCTCATCGTTGCTGCGGGGCTGGCACTTTTTGGCGTTTTCAGTATCGTGGAGGCGCGCTATCGCCGCCTCCATGTCGCCACGCCCTACATGTAGCATCTGACAAACCGATAGTTTTAGCGCTTGTGCAAAGGAAGGCTGGCGAGCCAGAGTGCGATAAGCCATCCTGCCACCGCACAGCCACCGAACCATATCAGCCACATTGCCGCGTCGCCGGACAGGGCGATGACTATGCCGGGTAGAATAGCGCCAATTAGATATGCGTGGCGCTTCACCTTACCAAGGCTGTTCGGCAAGCCATTAGCACGCCTTCGCTTGGGATCGCCGAGCGCGAGAAGGACGACGAAGAAGATTGAGGCCGCAGTGGCGGCCACGGTCAGCGCCGCTATCATTCCGCTGCCTGAAACACGATAGTTTGACCCGCGCTGCGGTCGCTTCGCTGCGAGGCGATCCGGGCAATTATCCAGCTCCCTGCCAACAGTAGGGCAATATCGACCGCTACTATTATCGGCTGCCCCTCGTTGAGTGCGACGCCCCAGCCCGGACCACCCATGAACAGGCGGAGCAGCGGAAGAATGAGCATCAGCACACCAGTCGCGGCCTCCAGAAGGGTGTTGAGCCTTAACCGGTCGGGTAAGAGAAGCCCGCCCAGGATGATCGCCGCCGCCGCGATCAGAAATCCGGCGGGTGTCCAGAACAACGCCTGTCCTGAGGATGTGGTCAGGAAAAACGCGACGGCGGTGCACAGGAGCGCGAGAGGTAATCCAAGGCCGATGATGGTCACGACACGATCCAGCCATCCCAACGATCGAGCCTCGGACGCTCGCCGCGCTACCCAAAGGCGAAGCCCAGTCAAGGTCACGTAACACATTGCAAATCCAAGGCCGAACCAGATCGCCTTTGACAACAGGCCAGCGAAGTTGCCGAAATGCAGGGGCGACATGATCGCCGCGAGGGTGCCCCCCGCGGAAGGTTTGGCGCCGATCAGCGGCTTGACCTGTTCAAAGCGACCGTCCGCGCCCTGATACAGCAGGCTGATTGGAACGATGCCGCCGTCTTCGGGGGGGTGAAAGGTCGTCACCTTGGCATCGGCCCGTGCGAAATTTTCGACCGTGACGAATGTTGGGATTTCACCCGTCCGCCGGATCGCGTCGCTGGTGATCCGGTCCAGGCCGCTTGTCGCTACGGGGCGGGGGTCCGCCTTGCCGGGATTGCCGAAGACGGTCTCGTTCAGCGCCTGAACATCCCCGCCAAATGCTGCCATCGCTACAATAGGAACGCCAACCGTCCCGAAAAAGGAGAAGAAGCTGCCCGTGAAGGCGAGGATGAAAGCGAAGGGCAGGCTCCAGGTGCCTGCAACGCTGTGACGATCCCGGTTGAAAAGCACGGGATTGGCCTTGCGTCTGAGGGTGAAGATATCCTTGAAAAGATGGCGGTGGATCATCAGCCCGGAGATCGCCGCGACCAGCATGGCGAGGCCCAATATCCCGGTCAGCAACAATCCCCAGGGATCGGGGACGTGCAGGCGGACATGGGTGTCCACCAGGAAATGGCTCAAAGCGTTGTCGTTGCGCGGGCCGAATACCTCTTCGCCCGTGCCAGCCCGGCGATCCACCACTCGCCCATCGCGATCTACCTGATAATAAATGCCGCGACTGACGAAGGTGCCATCGGGTTCGGTTTCGTGGCGATGGAAAAAGGCCCCGAGCTCATGGTCGCCGACTTCGAAAAGATCGACGCCTTCATGATATTTCGATGGCGTCTGAGCGCCCAACGCTTCCACCGTGGGTCCGATTGGTCTTTCGAAGGCTGAACTGGTCGAGACATGGCCGCCCGACCATATTCCGATCTCTTCCGCGAATACGGCCGCCGTTCCGGTCAGGATCACCGCATAGAGCACAAGACCAAGCAGGATGCCGGACCAGCCATGGACCGCCACCATCAGCTTCGTTTCATTTTTGGCGAGATGAATCATCTTCCTGCCACCTCCGTTGCCGATGGGCGATCGAGAAATTTGTGTGCAAGCAGCCCGCCATGGATCAGCAGAAGCGCGAGCGCGACGAGCGCAACACGTCCTATACGGCGGTCGAGACAGGCGTGAAAGAAGAGCACCGCCCAGATCAGCGGCGCCAGCACAAGCGGCAGGACCAGATTATCTATCCCCGCCCGACCCCCGGGCAGCCATAGCGCCATGCCAGCCATCATGATGATCGTCACGACGATCGCGCCCGGTCCTGCGAGGAGGATGCGAGCCCAACGGGCTTTGCGTCTGGCCATGGCTTTCCCTGTCATGAGTCCCTAATAAACACAGGTCATCATGATGCAAGTCATTAGCATTAAGCCCAGCTATAAGCCGTGTCCGAACGCGTGATCCTCAAAAATCCGCGCCGATGACGCGATAAAGCGTTATCCGGTTCTGGATAAGCGCCAGGTCCGTCGCGATTGCGCTGCGCCGCGCAGAGTAGAGCGAACGCTGGTTGACCAGGGTGGTCAGGAATGGGTCGATGCCTGCGCGGTAACGCTGCTCGGTCAGGACGTAGGCTTGCTCGTTGGCAGCTACGAGCGCCCGTTGCGCGCGCTGCTGGTCGGTGATCGTTCCCGCACGGGCCAGCGCGTCCGCCACTTCCCGGAACGCGCTCTGGATAGTGCTTTCATAGCTGGCGAGTGCGGCGTCGCGCTGCGCCTTGCTATACTGGACATTGGCCTGCACGCCGCCGCCAAAGATTGGCAGGCTGGCCGACGGCGTCGCCGACCAGCTGAAAGCATCGCCAGTGAAAAGGGAGGATAGAGCCGAACTGGCAACGCCGATTGCGCTGGTCAGGCTGATCTTGGGGAACATGGCTGCGCGGGCAGCGCCAATATCGGCATTGGCGGCCTGCAACCGATGTTCGGCCTGGAGCACATCGGGCCGTTGCAACAGAATGTCGGAGGACAGGCCTGCGGGCGCCTGCGCGGTGGACCCGATCAGCGCGTCCAACGATAGGGGCAGCAACGCGTCCTCGACGGGGGCCCCCGCAAGCAAATCAATGGCGTTGCGGTCTTGCGCCACCTGGGTGATGGCAGCGGCCACATCGGACCGCGCTTGTTCGACCAGGGTCTCGGCCTGATGGACGTCCAGCTTGCCAGTAAGGCCGACGCCATTAAGTGAGCGGGTAAGCGCTAATGTCCGCTCCGCACTGGCCAAAGTGTCTCGCGAAAGGGCGAGCAACTGCTGGTCGGCGGCAAGCGTTGCGTAAGCGCTCGCGGTTTCACCGACCAGCGCGATCCGGGCGGCGCGGGCGCCTTCCTCCGTCGCCAGATAGGATTGCAGCGCAGACTCTGACAAATTGCGCAGGCGGCCGAACAGGTCGATTTCGAATGCGGTGAAACCTATGTCGGCGCTGTAGCTGTCCTGACGCTGGCCATCGCGGCGCGCGAGCGCCCCGCCCGCATCACCCGTTATCGTAGGGAGCTGGGCGGCGCGCTGGATGCGATACTGGGCCCGGGCAGCCAGCACATTGGCCAGCGTGGCGCGCAGGTCGCGATTATTGGCCAACGCACGTTCTATAACGGTGCGCAGCCGATCGTCGTCGACTAAGGCGGTCCAGGCCAAGCCGCCTTTCTGTGCCGAATCGTTCCCCGAATAAGCGAGACCGCTGGGCCATGCGGGCGGCACGGGCGCCGTCGGGCGCTCATAGGCGGGGGCAAGGTTGCACGCAGTCAGCGCAACGGTGGCGCTCAGGGCGATAAGGCGCATCATGCCGGCACCTCGGTTCCGGTAGTGGGCGGGCCACTCTTGCGTGTGAAAATCCGCATGATCGTGAAGAAGCAGAGCGGGACGTAGAAGATCGCCAGCACCGTTCCTGTCAGCATGCCGCCCGCGACCGCGGTGCCGATGGCGAGGCGGCTCTGCGCGCCCGCTCCACTGGCCAAGGCGAGCGGCAGGACGCCCGCGATAAAGGCCAGTGATGTCATGATGATCGGACGGAAGCGCAGCTTGGCTGCTTCAATCGCCGCGTTCATTGCGTCCTTGCCTTGCCGGTAGGCAAGCTCGGCAAACTCGACGATGAGAATCGCGTTTTTGGCAGCCAGCCCCATGGTGGTGAGAAGGCCGACCTGGAAGAAAATGTTGTTTTCCAGCCCTCTGGCCCACACCGCGATGACCGCACCAACCAATCCGAGCGGAATGACGAACAATACCGCCAGCGGCACCGACCAGCTTTCGTAAAGAGCGGCCAGGCAGAGGAAAACGACCAACACCGACAGCGAGTAAAGCAGTGGCGCCTGCCCGCCGGAAAGCTGCTCTTGATAGGAAAGACCGCTCCAGGAATAGCTTGTTCCCTCAGGTAGTTGCTGTTGCAGGCGGATCATTTCGTTCATTGCCTCGCCTGAACTGGCTCCGGGTGCAGCCTGGCCCTGTATCTCATAGGATGATTGGCCGTTGAAACGGGCGACAGTCGCTGGCCCCATTCCCCAACGAGTTTTGGCGAAGGCCGAAAACGGCACCATCTCGCCGGTTGATGTGGACCGCACCTGCCAGTTTTGAATGTCCGTTGGCAGGGCGCGATAGGGCGCGTCGGCCTGAATGAAAACACGCTTCACGCGGCCTCGATCGACGAAATCATTGACGTATGTGCTGCCCCAGGCGGAACTCAGCACATCGTCCACATCGCTTTGCGCCAGACCCAGAACGGCTAGCTTCTCGCTGTCGATATCGACTTTAAGCTGTGGCGTATCCTCCAGCGTGGCGGCGCGTACGCCCGCAAGCAGGGTGCTTTGCGCCGCAGCCGCTAGTAATTGGTTGCGCAACGCAAGGAACCGTTCGCGGCTGAGGCCGCCGCTGTTTAGCAATTCGAATGTGAAGCCGTTCGATTGGCCCAGGCCGCGGATGGAAGGCGGCGTCATTGCCAATATCTTCGCGTCGCGAATGGCTGCAAGTTGTTTGGTGGCTCGAGCCGCGATCTCGCTTGCGCTGTTGACCTTGCCCTTGCGGTCCTCCCAAGGGGTCAGGTTGATAAAGCCCATGGCAGTGTTCTCACCTTGTCCGGCGAAGCTGAAACCCTGCGCGATGAATATGCTTTCGACATTCTCGGCTTCGTCATTCTGAAAATAATTGCGGACACTTTTGATGGTTTGAGCGGTGCGTGAGGATTTGGCGCCTGCCGGCAAGGTGATCTGCACCATCACCTGCCCCTGATCCTCCACGGGCAGGAAGCTGGTGGGCAAGCGTACGAAGAGCAGCGCTAGGATGCCGAGGATCAGTAGATAGACGCCCCAGAACAGCACGCGCCGGTGCATGATTTTTTCCAACCGCCGCATATAGCCGCTGGTCACACGTTCGAACCAGCGGTTGAAGCGGCCTGGCCATCCCTGCTGCCGTCTTTCTTCGCTGCTTGGCTTCAAGAGCGTGGCGCACAGTGCGGGAGAAAGGATCAGTGCGACCACCACCGACAGCAGCATGGACGAAACGATGGTGATCGAGAATTGACGGTAGATAACGCCTGTCGATCCGCCAAAGAAGGCCATGGGAAGCAGGACTGCCGATAGCACGAGCGCGATGCCGACCAGCGCGCCGCCAATCTCTCCCATGGACTTGATCGTTGCGGCGCGAGCGTCCAGCCCTTCCTCGTGCATCACCCGCTCGACATTTTCGACCACCACGATCGCATCATCGACCAGAAGGCCGATCGACAGCACCATGCCGAACAGGGTGAGCGTGTTGATGGAATAGCCGAACAGGGCGAGCACGCCGAAAGTGCCGAGCAGAACGACTGGCACCGCGATCGCGGGGATCAATGTCGCGCGCCAGCTTTGCAGGAACACGAACATCACGACAACCACGAGGCCGACCGCCTCGATCAGCGTCTGTATGACTTCCTCCACCGACAGGCGGATGAATGGGGTCGTGTCGCGGGGGAAAGCGATTTTATAACCGTGGGGCAGGCTGGCGGACAGTTCGGCAACCTTGGCCTTGACCAGTTCAGCGGTCTTCAGCGCGTCCGCAGCCGGTGCCAGCTGCAACGCCACGCCTGAGCCGGGATGACCATCAAGCGCCGCCGACGACGTGTAGCTTTCATTTCCCAGTTCGACCCGCGCAACATCTGAGAGATGAACCACCGATCCGTCGCTCTGCGTCTTGACGATGATGTTGCGAAACTGTTCGGGCGTTTCCAGCCGCGCACGCGCTCTGACAGTTGCGTTAAGCTGTTGTCCTGCTGGCGCGGGGTCTGCGCCGATCTGCCCGGCAGATACCTCTACATTCTGGGCCCGGATGGCGTTTTCCACATCCGATGGCATCAACTTGACCGTGGCGAGCTTATAAGGGTCGAGCCAAATTCGCATGGCATATTGAGATCCGAAGATCTGTACCGAGCCTATTCCTTCAATCCGGGAAATCGGGTCCTGGAAATTGTTGACCAGATAGTCCGAGATATCTGTCTGCGTCGATCGATTCGTACTGTCGTACAGGGCAACCAGCATGAGGAAGTCGGTCTGCGATTTTGTAACGGAAAGCCCCTGCTGCTGCACCGCATTGGGCAGGCGGCTCAATGCCTGTTGTACCTTGTTCTGCACCTGTACCTGAGCGGTGTCGGGATCGGTGCCCTTGGTAAAGGTCACCGTGATCCGCGACTGTCCGTTGGCAGTCGACGTCGATGAGAAATACATGAGGCCGTCTATGCCGGTCAGCTGCTGCTCGATGACTTGGGTGACGCTGGTTTCAACAGTGTCGGCTGACGCGCCGGGATAATTGGCGCTGATGTTGACGGACGGGGGCGCGATGTCGGGATATTGAGCGATCGGCAGCGAAAACATGGCGCCCAGGCCGGCGAGCATGATGCCGATCGCGATGACCCAGGCGAAGATGGGTCGTTCGATGAAATAGCGGCTGAGCATCTGAGGCCTACTTGCTCTGACCGATGGTGGCCGGACGCACCGTGTCGCCGGGCTGGACCTTCTCCGTCCCCTCGACGATCAACCTGTCGCCAGCCTTCAGGCCGGCCGTGACGAGCCATTTGTCACCGATCGCCTGGGCCGCGGTTACAGTTCGCAGCTCTACTTTGTTTGCTTTGGTGACGACGAGTGCGGTCGCATTTCCCTTGGGATCGCGGCTGATGCCCTGTTGCGGCGCCAATATGCCGCCCGGCACGACAGACTGCGGCGCAACGACGCGCACGAACATGCCGGGCAGCAGCAGGTTGTCGGGGTTGGGGAAACGTGCGCGCAGGGTGACCGTGCCGCTGTCGGGATCAACGATGGGTTCGGCGAATTCAATTCGGCCTTCCAATGGATAATCGCTGCCGTCGTCCAGTTTCAGACGGATAGTCGCGCTGGCCGGAAGCGCCTTGCCTGCGGCAAGGGCGCGGCGCAGCGCCAGAAGCTGTGCGCTCGACTGTGTGATATCCACGAAGATGGGATCTAGTTGCTGAATGGTGGCAAGGGGCGTGGCCTGGCTGGCCGTCACCAGCGCGCCGGGCGTCATCATCGAACGGCCGATCCGGCCACTGATGGGCGCACGGACTTCCGTAAAGCGCAGGTTTATGCCTGCGGTCTGAAGCGAGGCGCGCGCCTGCTGCACCGCTGCGCTTGCCTGCCGCGCCGCTGCCAGTACATCGTCCCGATCCTGCGCGCTCACCGCTTCCGTCTGCCCTAGCGCCTGATACCGGCGCGCCTTGGCCTGCGCGGCAACGGCGGTCGCCTGCGCATTGGCCAGCGCTGCCTGCGCCTCGTCGCGGGAAGCGCGGTAAAGCGAGGGGTCAATCTGATACAGCGGCTGGCCGGCTCGAACATATGAGCCCTCGGTGAAAAGGCGCTTCTGAATGATCCCAGTAATCTGCGGGCGGACTTCGGACATCATCGTCGATGCCGTGCGACCGGGCAGCTCGGTCGATACCGTCACATTCTGCGCCTGCAGCGTCACCACGCCGACTTCCACCGCCTTCCTTTCAGGCGGCTTGCTCTCGCCGCAGCCGCTGGCGAGCAGGCACAGCGCTGCTGCTGCTGGCGCATATCGCGATAGGGGGAAGGCAAGGACAAAGCGCAGCGGCATGGCGGCAGGCATTCCAGTAACAGATCAGCGACGGGAACTTCACCCGGCGCGGGGGAGGGGAGGGAGCGCCGGGTGAAGAACGCGCCCCTGTCTGACGATAGCCATACGGGTGGGACACGCCCACTTCTCTTCGCCGCATGCCAGGTGCCTTCATAGAGAAAAGATGTGCCGTTGTGCATCGCAACATGTCAAAATGTATCAGCACGTATCAAGCGGCGGCGGGGCGCAGACTTTTCGCGACGGAAACGATAGGACAGCCCGATGCCAGAATATATGAACAACCGTCAGCCCCGTTTGATCGTCGTCGATGACGATCCCGACATCAGGGACCTGATCGTTGAACAGCTCAGGCAAGACCATTACGAAGTCCGGGCGGCGGCGGGCGCGTCGGAACTCAAGGCCGCGCTTCTGGAGCAGCCGGTCGATCTTATCGTGCTCGATCTTAACCTGCCCGATGGCGACGGACTGGAACTATGCCGGGAATTGCGAGGGCAGGGCAATGATGTTCGGATCATCATGGTGTCTGCGCGGGGAAGCGCGATCGATCGGGTGCTTGGGCTGGAACTGGGGGCGGACGATTATCTGACCAAGCCGTTCGAGCCTCGCGAGTTGCTGGTGCGTATCCGTAATCTCTTGCGCCGGACGCAATCCGATGGGGGGGAGCGCCAGCGCCATGAGGGTGCGCGCGTCGCTCGCTTCGGGCCGTGGCGGCTTGACCTGTTTCAACGCAGGCTGATTGCCGATGATAATCGCCTGGTTATGCTTTCGTCCGCTGAATTCCGGCTGTTGTCGCGATTCATAGAGGAACCGAACGTCGTCCTGTCTCGCGAAAATCTGGTGCCAGAGCGGCGGGCTACCGCTGCGTTCGACCGGTCGATAGACCTTCAGGTCAGCCGATTGCGGCAGAAACTGGCAGGCGCGCCGGGTGGAGAGGAACTGGTCCTGACTGTTCGCGGCGAAGGCTATGTGCTGGCAACCCCGGTATCATACGAATGATCGCATCTATCGCTAACCGTGCCCGGACCTTCTTTCGGTCGCTGGCAGGCCAGATATTCCTGCTGCTCACGATTGGGATGTCGTTGGCGGCGATGATCGCGCTTTTGGTTGCCGAACAGAGCAGGAGCCACGATTTCCAACGCTGGCGGATGCAGCGCGTTGTTGCGAGTGCGGAGGACATAGCAAATCGCTTGCAGCGCGATCCGAAGCGGGTGGAAGCCATGCTCGCGGGGCAACAGATCATGGGCGCTACGATAGCCCCTGAAGGCATTGCAGTGGCAGAACCGGACACCGAACTGGCGCACGCGCTGAGGGAAAGGTTTGGCCCGAATTCAAATCCTGAAGCGAGCCAGGTTCCCATCGGTCTTTGCTATCCCAACATACATTATGCGCCATCGGAGAGTGCGGCGGGCGTCATTGATGCGCCAAGGCCGGATTGCTGGATCGTACGCTTCACCGACAGCACGGGCGCTCGTCGGTCGATGGCGCTCAATCTGCCGCGCGTGGTCCGGCCACCCAGCATGATTGCAAACCCGTTGTACATATTGCTGATCGTGATCGCGTCCGCGGGCCTTGCAATCGTGGTTGGCCGCATCGTGGCTGGGCCGCTGCGCCGGCTGGAACTGGCGGCTGAAGCTTTCTCCGTATCGAGCGACCCGGAGCAGATCCCCGAAAAAGGGCCGGAGGAGGTACGCGCCGCGCTTTCCACCTTCAACCTGATGCAGCGGCGGGTACGTGCGGGCTTTGCGGAACGGACGCAATTGCTCGCGGCGATCAGCCACGACCTTCAGACGCCGCTGACCCGGCTGCGGCTGCGGCTCGAACTGGTCGAGAATGAGGAATTGCGGGGCCGTCTGCTGCAGGATCATCAGGCGATGCAGACGCTGGTGAGGGAAGGGCTGGACCTTGCCGCCAGTGCCGAAGCGCAGGAAGATTGGTCGTTCATCGATATCGACTCCCTGTTGGAAAGTTTGGTCGAGGACGCGCAGGATCTGGGCGCGCCCTTGCGCTTTACCGGGGGATGTGGCGGAACCGTGCGCGTCAAACCGAACGCGCTTAGCCGCTGCATCAGCAATCTTGTCAGCAACGCCATCAAATATGGCGGCGGCGCAGAAATCGGGTGTTCGCGCAATGGTGGCCGTGTGTCGATCCATGTCCGGGATAGAGGCCCGGGCATTCCGCCAGATCAGCTTGACCAGATGTTCGAGCCATTTACGCGCGGCGCGGCGGGGCAACCGGGCGGCCGGCCCGGCACCGGGATTGGCCTTACCATTGCACGGTCGCTAGCGCTGACATTCGAAGGGTCGGTTCGGCTCGTCAATGCGGAGGATGGCGGCCTGATCGCCATCATAGAGATGAAGGGGTGATTTCGACCCGATGTGTGGCGAGGCGGTCGGCTTCCGCAGGATTATGCGTGACATAGACGATTGGAAGACCCAGTTCGTCGCGAATCCGCAGGATGACATCCATGATCTCTCCCCGGCGAGCGGGATCGATCGAAGCGAGCGGCTCGTCCAGCAGCAGCGCGCGGGCGCCTGACAACAGCGCACGGCCGATGGCTACGCGCTGCGCTTCTCCACCCGAAAGTCCGTTTGGCCAGCGGTCGAGCAGATGTCCGACGCCAAGGAAGGACACAACCTCTTCCAATGACATCCACCGGTCCTGCGGCCTCGCCAACCGATACCCGTAAAGCAGGTTTGCCCGCACACGGAGATGGGGAAAGAGCCGGCCATCCTGAAACACATAGCCCAGGCGGCGGCGATGCGCGGGCAAGTCGATGGCTTCGCGTGCATCGAACAGGATGTCCCCGCCTATGCTGACACGCCCTTCATCGGGTTTCAGCAGGCCAGCCATCATGTTGAGCACGGACGTCTTGCCGACTCCCGAGGGGCCTGAAAGGACCGTCAACCCGGCCGGCGCGGTGAAACGCGCATCGACGACATAGTGGCCCAGCGTCTTTTTGACATCGACGTCAAAGGACATGGCCGCTCCGTCCCGATCGCAGGCGGCGGCTGAGCGCTTCGGAAATCAGGAGCGCTCCGAGCGAAAGGCCGATGGAAATCAGCGCCAGGCGCCAGACCGCAGCGTCGGCGCCAGGAATCTGCAAGGCGCTGTAGATGGCGATGGACAAGGTACGCGTTTCGCCCGGAATGTTGGATACGAAGGTGATGGTCGCCCCGAACTCCCCAATCGAGCGGGCAAAGCCGAGGATGAAGGCTGTGGCGACGCCCGGCAGGGACAGCGGGAGCAATATGGTCCAGAAGCAGTAGGACGGACTGGCGCCAAGGGTGCGCGCCGCATCCTCTATGCGATGATCGACCGCCTCGATCGACAGGCGGATCGCGCGCACCATCAGCGGCAGCGCCATGATCCCCGCTGCAATCGCCGCGCCGGTCCAACGGAACATGACAGTGAGGCCAAGCCAGCGTTCCAGCACTCCGCCGACCGGGCCGGCTGGCCCAAAGGCGAGCAGGAGCATCCAGCCGATCACGACCGGAGGCAGCACCAGCGGCAAATGGACCGCTGCATCAAGCAGCAACTTGCCGGGGAAGCGCCCGCGCGCGAGCAGCCAGCCGAGCGCGAAGGCGAAAGGCAAGGTCATGAGGACGGCGGCCAGGCTGACTTTCAGCGACAGGCGCACGATGTCCCATTCGTCGGCGCTGAGCATCATGGCCGTTACCGCGCGCCGAAGCCGTAGCGGCGGAAGATCGCCTTGGCCTTGGGTGAGAGCAGGAACCGCCGGAAGCCTTCTGCTTCCGCATGGGTTGAGCGCGTCAGCAGCGCCAATGGGTAGGTGATTGGAGGATGACTGGCGGCAGGGAAAATACCGACGATCCGCACCGCCCGGGTGGCGCGAGCGTCGGTTTCATAGACAATGCCATATGGCGCCTGCCGCCGTTCGACCATGGCGAGCGCCGCCCGAACATTTTCGGCAGCCGCGATCCGGTTCGAAAGGGCAGGCCAGGCCCCAAGGGCGGCAAGCGCCGCTTTCCCATATTTGCCCGCTGGCACGCTTGACGGATCGGCCATCGCCAGCCGACCTGCGCCAAGCGCGCGCGCCAGCGGGAAGCCGCGCCGGATCGTTAGCCTGCCCTTGCTGGCCGCTGGCGCGACCAGGACAAGGCGATTGGTCAGCAGCGAAACGCGCGTGCCGCGTCTGACCAGTCCCTTGGCGGCGATGGCATCCATCCATGGTTCGTCGGCGGACAGGAAGAGGTCGGCGGGCGCACCCGCCTGAATCTGACGAGCGAGGGCGGACGATGCGGCGAAGGACAATATGGGGAGGGTGTGGCCCTGGACCGCCCAGGCATCGGCAGCTGCGGTCAACGCCTCTTGAAGGCTTGCGGCCGCCAGCACAAGTGGGCCGCGCTCACGTGCCGAAGCAGGCTGAGCCATGACAGCGCTGAGCAGTACGATCAGAAGCGAAAGAACGCGGCTCATGAGAATGTCCAGCTGACGGGTATATATGTCCCTATACAGCGCTTATGCGCGAAGGCGATGGCTAATTGCCGCCGCAGCAAAGCCAGAAACTGTCATCGGGGCGACGGGAGCCTCCGCCGTTGTGTCGCGAGCGCTTCGCCTGTCAGGGATGGCCGCTGCGCCGCGGGCTTGCCCTTGCGTAGCCGCTTGCGATCCCTTTCGTCCGATTTGGCCAGGCGGACGCGTACGGCGGCCTGCCCCTGCCGCTCGATGCCCAGTAACTTCGCCGCGCCGCGCGACAGGTCGATTATCCGGCCCTGGGCGAACGGGCCGCGATCGTTGACGCGGACGAGCAGGGTGCGGCCATTGGTCAGTTCCGTCACCTCGACATAGGAAGGCAGCGGCAGCGTCGGGTGCGCCGCGCTGATCCAACCCGGGCGAAATTTCTCTCCACGCGCGGTGCGGTTGCCAGACTCATGTCCGTACCAGCTTGCATAGCCGACTTGATCATAGCCGGGCTGTTCCGCAGGCACGTAAGTCGTGCCGCGTATCGTATAAGGCCGGCCGACCCGGACAGGCGTATCCGATACGGGCTGGTACGAGGCGCAGGCCGCGAGGCCCAGCAACATTAATGGCACAAGGCGGTGAAATACTGGCATGGCCGCCCCTTACCGCGACGGAGCGGGGCAGTACAACTGCCTCTCGCCATAAAGCGTTAGCTGGCGATTTCATGGGGATAGCTTTGGTTTGGCGTCAATCCTCCGAAAGGGGAAGGAGCCATTGCTCCTAATCGTCGCCCGCCAGCACAAAGCGCACTGGCGGGCGAAAGAGCACGGTATATGATGGTTGTCAGTCGCTGGCGCCCGGGGAACCAACGGCTTCCGCAGGTTCCACAAATCCTGCGGGTCCGGGTCCGGCTGCCCCGACCACCATAAGCCGAAGGCATACAGCCGGACCCAATAGCTGCAGGAAGGCTTTTGATGGGAGGTCGCCTAACTATGTCTTGGTGCGTGGATTCTTTTGTAAATCCCTTTGCTGTTCCGCCTCGTCAATCGCCCTGATCAGATCATCGAAGGCGCCATCCCTTGGCACCGGAAAGAGCCGGGAAAAATTCGCGCCTAGTCGTTGAACGTCATCCTCAGTCAACAGTCCGATTGCGACGATATGGTCATGGGTGTCCATTCAAGGCCCCTCCTGACTTTCGATAACGATGCAGAGGCCATCTGGTGCCAAGCCGCTGTGTCACAATGGCAAAAATCGGCTTGAGCTTTGGGGAAAGGGCGAACGGGGAGTGACTGGTTAGGCGCTGAGCAGTGGGTGGCGCATGCGCAAGTCATCCATCAGCGTTTCGATAAGGGCGATCTCCTGGACCGATCCGGTCGGGATGATCGCCCAGTTGCAATGGGGGTGGGTGGCGCGGCTGTAGAGGCGCACCGGGCCGATCGCCTTGCGCCAATGATGCTTGCTCCGGCCATGGTCGCGCACCAGGCGGGCGACGAGAAGGTCGGTCAGTCGGTCAGTTGTCATCTTCGGCTTTCATCGTCGCATTTTCCGGGCCGATCCAGCGGCCAGGCAGTTCAAGATAGGCTTCCAGCTCGCGCCAGTGCCGGTCCCAGCCGGGGCCGCGCCGTTCTTCGGGCACATAGGCTTCCACCATGCGGCGGGCGCGCGCGACGACATTGGCGGGCGGACTGCGCAGCCGGTCGAGAATGTGGCGGATGTCCTCGCTCATCCGCTGTTGATAGCCCGGCCCTTGGCGGCGCGCCAGTCGGGCGGGGCCGTGCCGGTATGGCGGGCGAAGAAGCGGGAGAAATAGGCGGGGTGCTTCCAGCAATGCGCGCTCGTCCAGCATGGCGGCGGGGGACAGGCCCGCGACCTGATGGATGCAGCACCGGGGCGCGGCCCCGGCTGGGACGGGCGCTGGCGCGGATATGGAAGGCGGAACGCTTTTCCTGGCAGTTGACGCCGTTGATGCACCGTTTCCCTGACAGCGATGCGTGGGATGCGGAGTGCGATGGCCGTGCGGTCAGGCGATATCAGCGGTGGCGCATCCGGGCGATGTCCCCAGAGGAAATGATCCGCGTGCCGTCCGGGTCGGTCAGTGCGGCTTCGACAAGCAGATGCGCGACGGTGATCGCCGGACTGATGCGGGCCGCAGGGGGGAGGATGGGGGCCGCGATGCGCAGCAGCCTTTCCATCGCCTGTTCCATCGGACGGTGTTCATCGCGCCGCCCGCCGAGCAGGCCGGGACGAACGACGGTGAGGGAAGGGAATCCGAGCCGGGATATTCCTGCTTCAACCTCGCCCTTTGTTCTTGAATAGAGCAGCGGGGAGCGCGGATTTGCGCCCATTGAGGAAGTAAGGGCGAAGCGGCGCGCACCCGCAGCTCGTGCGTGCCGGGCGATGGCCAGAACATAGTCACGATCGATTGCGCGAAAGGCGGCGGCCGAGCCGGCTTTCGCCCGCGTGGTCCCGATGGCGCAGACGACGCCATCGACGGCCCACCACGGCGCGTCGGACGGTAAGGCGTTGCTGTCGGTCAGCGGATTGTTCAGTTTCGGATGCGGCGGGAGGGGCCGGCGGGTGGGGGCGACAAGCTGGCTTACGCGATCGTCGGCCAGCATCAGGGCGAGCGCTTCGCCGCCGACCAGCCCCGTTGCGCCTGCGAGAAGGATTTTCGTCATGTCCGTCCCATAGCGCATGACAGGAGCAGGGATAAGTCGGCTGAGCCTGACCGGCTCGTCTCGCGCCGCGAAAGAGGGTGGCATCGACAAGGCGCAGGTCGCCCAGATCGGCTCCGCGCAGGCTGGATTTGATGAAGCTCGCCTGCCGGAAGTCGCATTTCCGAAGATCGGCCTGCGACAGGTCGATGCGGTTCACCGTCGTCCGGTAAAAAGAGAGGCCCGGCAGCTTGGCGTCGATCAGCAGCGTTTCATCGAGACGGAGGTTGATGGCGCGCAGGTCGGTCAGGTCAGCGCCGGCAAGCTTGCACTGTTCTAACGCGCGGCTTCCAGCGTCGCGCGTTTGAAGGACGCACTGTCGAAATCGCTGGCAAGGAAGGCAGCGTCGGCAAGATCGCATGCCGTCAGCTCCGCAACCGCCGCCCGGCATGATTGTCAGCGCGTGCGCTCCAGCGTGGCCCTGCTGAAATCCGCCTGCCGCGGATTGCAGCGGTCGAACGACCAATCTGACAGATCCACATAGGAAAAGCCCCCCTCCGCAAGGTCGCATTGGATCAGCGAATGGGGGCCTCCAAGGCGTTGGGGCGCCTCGCGGTCCAGCGTTTGATCGCGAAGGATCTGCCCGTTGGCGTCAGTTATCGCAATATTCCCAGCGGCCCGCATTGCAGGCGGCCACGGCGCGCCGCCATTCGGCCATGTCGCGCGCATGTTCGCGGCGCGCATTGGCATATCCATCGCCGCCGCTGCGCGCCTGGCGATAATCATTCATGATCCTGGCGTCGCGTTCGCGGACATAGGCCAGTTGCTGCTGGTTCATCCGCTTGATGATCGCCCGGTCGCGCGCCCGCGCCTGCGCGCTCTGCATCGACGGGTCGCGTGGGTCGTCCGCAAGCGCCGCCGATGGCGCAAGCGCGGCACAGGCCGCCAACACCGACATTGCCATACCGAACTTCATTGGCCGCACCCCCTGATCCCTTTGATCGAGCTATTCCCCGGCGGCTGGCGCGACGTCAATCGATTTGCGACGAGCGGCGGCAAGCCGGGGAATGCGGCCGTGCGCGCCGCCATTCTCGGTTTGGACGCGCCGTTCAGGGAGAGGGGGTACAGGAGAGATCATGGCTGATAATCCAGATAATTATCCCACCGCCCGCGATGCGTTGCGCGATATTGATCTGTCGGGCTATCGCATTGCCTCCTGAAACCCGGAGCATCTGGGCGCGCAGCTTGATATAGCTCTACCCGCACGCCATTCGGGCGCCCGCGGCGAAATGGGCACGGGTTTCTTCATGGACTGTCCCGCCCGCTTGAACGATGCGCGCCGCCCAGGCGTCGATGTCATCGACGTAAATGGAGAGATGTACGAGGCCATATTGCACCGTCGCGCGCCGCCGCGCGTTCCATCATCGGTATTTCAGAATCAGCTTCGTAGAGAACCGCGACCGGGGGAGCCAGCCTTCCCGTTCAGAACGGGACTTCGTCGCCCTGAAAATCGAAGAGCTTGCCGCTGTCGGGCGTCTTGAGCCCTTCGATCACGTCCAGCAGTTGCAGGGCAGCGCGTTCGACATCGAACAGGCGGCCATCGGGGACATTGGCCTGGAAGGGGCGTGACAGGGCGGTATTGACGGTGCCGGGATGCAGCGCCACGACGATCGCGCGGTCGTTGCGGCGGCGTTCCTCTATCGCGAGGGTGCGGACCAGCATGTTGAGCGCGGCCTTCGACGCGCGATAGCCGTGCCAGCCGCCGAGGCGGTTGTCGCCGATCGACCCCACCCGCGCCGACAGCGCCGCAAACACGGTTCGGCCCTGCCGGGGCATGATTGGCAGGAAACGCTTGGCGACAAGCGCTGGGCCGATGGCGTTGACGGCGTAAAGCTGCGCCAGCCAGTCGGGATCAAGATCGCGCAGGGCCTTTTCGGGGCCGCGTTCCCCGGCATGGAGCAGGCCCGTGGCGACGATCACCATGCTGGGCGCGGGGCCGGTGGCGACATGCGCGGCGGCGGCTGCGATGCTGGCTTCGTCGAGCAGGTCGAGATGCTGCGCGCCGTTTCGCGACCGTGCGAAGCCATGCACCACCGCAAAAGCGTCTTCCTCGATCAGCGCAGCCTCCAATGCTCCGCCGATCCCGCCGGATGCGCCGATGATGACGGCGGATGACGTGGCGGGCCCGCTCATATCCGGGTGAAGCGCCAGCGGTCCGCTTCGCTTTCATCGGCATCGAAGCGGTAGCCGTCGCTGTCGAAACCGCGCATCGCCTCTACGTCCGTAATGTGATGTTCGCACAGCCAGCGCGCCATCATGCCCCGCGCGCGCTTGGCGTTGAAGCTGACGAAACGGGGGCCGTTGGGGCCGGGTTCGCGAAAATCGACATCGATCACCCTTATGCCGGCCAGCCTGTCCTTGACGGCGGCGAAATATTCCTGGCTGGCGAGGTTGAGGATGACGCCCGATCCTTCTTCCGCCAACTGATCCCGGAGCAGTTGCGCGATCCGGTCGCCCCACCAGTCGGTCAGGCTTTTGTGACGCGGCGCCCAGCGCGTGCCCATTTCCAGGCGATAGGGGCGGATGGCGTCCAGCGGGCGCAGCAGGCCGTAAAGGCCCGACAGCATGCGGACATGATCCTGCGCGAAGGCGACACCCGCCTGATCGAGCGTGTCCACTTCGAAACCGGTATAGACGTCCCCGGCAAAGGCGAAGAGCGCGGGCCGTTCGGGCAGATCGTCAAAGTCGCGGAACCGATCGGCATTCAGCTTGGCGAGGCGCGAGGAGATATGCATCAGTTCCGACAGCCGTTTCTGCGTCAGATTGGCCGCCGAACGCGCAAGGGTGCGCGCTTCCTGCGCGAAATGCGGCGTCGATGCTTCGAGCGGGGGAAGCGGGCGCTCAAAGTCTAGCGTCTTGGCGGGGGAAAGCAGGGCGATCATGGCGGCGGCGGTAGCCTTAGCGGGGGCGGGCGTCAAACCGTCCGCGTGCCGGGGGATGCCTGCGGCGTCGCATCGGACCAAGGGAGCTAAGGCGCGCGAAAACTTTTCGGTCCGGCGCGTGCATGGCGCTTCTTTCAAGGAACCTTGGGCGGTGGTAATCGTCCCGCTTGCGCGACGTTCGCGGCCATTTGCTTTCCTGTTTTCCGATGCCCGGTTCGGGCACCCTTAACCTTTGTCAAAAGGATGATTGATGACGCTCTCGATCGCCGTGCATCTCGACTATGAATTGACGCGGCCGATGGACATCCTGCTTCAGCTGGAAGCCGCGCAGATTCCCGAGCAGGAGGTGGAGTCGCAGTCGCTGGACCTGTCGCCGTGCGCGCATGTGGCCAGCGTCGCGGCGCAGGACGGCGTGGGCGAGCGGATATGGGTGCGCGCCGAAGACAGGCTGATCGTCGATTATCGCGCGACGGTGGCCATCAACCGCATCCTGACGCCGTGCGGCCAGCTGGATCGTGTTCCGCTGCACCAGTTGCCGGGGGAAACGGTCCAATATCTGATGCCGTCGCGTTATTGCCCGGCCGATCGGTTCCATGACTTCGTGGATGGCACCTTCGCCGGGCTGGAAGGGGGCGCGATGGTTGTGGCGATGCGCGACTGGATACACGATCACCTGCGTTATGCGCCCGGATCAAGCAATAGCGACACGACGGCCGCCGACAGCTTCATCATGCGCAAGGGCGTATGCCGCGACTATGCCCATCTGTTGATCACCTTTGCCCGAGCGGAGGGCATCCCCGCGCGTATCGCCAGCGTTTACGCGCTGGGCGTCGATCCGCCCGATTTCCATGCGGTGGCGGAAGTGTTCCTGGGCGGCGAATGGCATCTGGTCGATCCGACCGGCATGGCGAGAGAGGCCGACATGGTGAAGATCGGCGTGGGGCGGGACGCCGCCGACGTCGCCTTTCTGACGGCGTTCGGCGAGGTGAAGTTCAACGCGCAATCGGTGACCGTCGAACGCGCGTGACGGCTGGCCAGGTTGCGTCGGCGGATCAAAATCGGAAGCTGAGCCAGGTTCCCAGGAAAGTGGCGTCGGTGTAGCCAGCGCGACGCAGCACCGTCCCCGCGCCGAGATATTCGGCGCGGGCGGTCAGCGTCAGGCGCGGCGCGATGCTGTAGATCAGTTGCGCGCGGGCAAGCCGGGCGACTGCCTTGCCCGCGACCAGTTCAGTGCCGACATAGGGGGCGTAGTTGGCGCGATAGACGGCGTCCTGCTGATCGTCGCGCCAGGTGAACTGATATTCCAGTGACGCGCGCAGATTTTTGGCGGGGTTGAATGTGACATTGGGCGCGACGGCGATCAGGTTCGTGGCGGTCAGGAACAGGCCGTAGCTGAAATAGACATTGTTGCCATAGGGGGCGTAGGCATTGCGCAGCGTGCCTTTGTCATATCCGCCGCCGCCGCTGCCATAATCCATGTGGATGCCGATCCGTGGAGCAGCCTTGTCCTCGCCCAGCCGCCAGTTCTGCGCGAAGAAAGCCTGCCATGCCTTGATCGGCCGGTCCTGAAACTCGCCATATTGATGCACCAGCGTCCAGTCGACGGCCAAGCGTCCCACATCGCCCCACAGCCGCGCACCGGCATAATGGCGGACCGCGGGCGCGACTATGCCGCCCCAGGTGCCGACACGATTGCGCCGCCGCCAGAGGAAGGGGTCGAAGAACAGCCTTGACCCGCCCAGCCAATGTTGGGGCAGGACGAAGCCAGCCGAAATGCCGCTGAACCGGCGGTTCTTGTCGGGCACGTCGTCGCCAAGGCCGCCATTGCCCAGATCGGTCGTTTCAAAGTCGAATATCGTCGCGCGCATCGTGGGGGTCCGCGCCCAGCCGCGCACGCCGTTGAGGACGAAGCGGATGGTGTTGTTGTCGCGCTGCGAGATCAGCAGGTTGGGGCCATCGGTAAATTCCTGGCGACCGTAGCGAACGCCGACATCGACACCAGCGACCCGGCCCGTGGCTTCGGCGAAATATTGCTGGCGCACGAAGCGGTTGTTGAGCGTGCCCGCCGGCGTCCCGATATTCTTTCCGTTGATGCTGCCATGCGCGACTTCTCCATAGAAGCGCAGATGGTCGCCCACATGCAGGTCGGCGCCAGCGACCAGCCGGACGATGTCCTGCCGTTGTTCCGGCCCCTCGATCAATTGCGGGTTGCTGGTGAGGTTCATGCGGACCCGCGCTTCTCCGCTGAGCGTAAGATAGATGTCTCCATCGTCGTCGAGCGGGAGATATTTCAGCCGGTCGAGAAAGTCGTCGCGCCTGGCCGGATCTCGATAGATGCTCCAGTCCTCCGCCCAGCGGGAGAGGTTGTAGCCGTTGATGGGGCCGTCGCCCCGCGCGGCGGCCGGATAGTCGGGCGCGGGGGTGTTCGCGAAGGCGGGCGTCGCACAGGCGAGCGCCGCCAATCCCAGGATTGGGCGTGGAGACATCATTTCCTCTCCGGCGGAGGGCGCTGTCCTCTTGGGGCGCGCCCTTCCTTGCTTATTTCAGGACGAGATCAGGCGGCAGCGAGCGTGGGGGCCGATTCCTGTTCGGGGTCTTCAGCCACGCGGCCAGCCAGCGCGTCGTCCAGCATCTGCCGGTCAAGCGCGCCTTCCCATCGGGCGACGACGATGGTCGCCACGGCATTGCCGATGAAGTTGGTAAGGCTGCGGCATTCGCTCATGAAGCGATCGACGCCCAGGATCAGTGCCATGCCCGCCACCGGCACGGTCGGCACGATGGAGAGCGTCGCCGCCAGGGTTATGAAGCCCGCGCCGGTCACGCCAGCTGCGCCCTTGGACGAAAGCATGGCGACCGCAAGCAGCAGGATTTCCTGCCAGAGGGTCAGCTCCACACCGGTCGCCTGCGCAATGAACAGCGCGGCGAGCGTCATGTAGATGTTGGTGCCGTCCAGGTTGAAGCTGTAGCCGGTCGGCACGACCAGCCCGACGACCGACTTTTCGCACCCGGCCCGCTCCATCTTGTCGATGAGGTTGGGCAGCGCCGCTTCCGACGAGGATGTGCCCAGCACCAGCAGCAGTTCGGCCCGCAGATAGCGCAGCAGGCGAAAGATCGAAAAGCCGCAAAGGCGCGCGACCGTGCCCAGCACGACGATCACGAACAGCAGGGAGGTAAGGTAGAAGGTCGCCACCAGCGCGCCCAGGTTCGCAAGGCTGCCGATACCATATTTGCCGATGGTGAAGGCAATGGCGCCGAATGCGCCGATGGGGGCGGCGCGCATCAGGATGGCCACCAGCCTGAACACGATCAGGCTGAGCCGCTCCATGAACTGCACGATCGGCTGGGCGGGTTCACCCACTAGGCTGATGGCGATGCCGAACAATATGGCGATCAGCAGGATCTGAAGGATGTTGCCGCTGGTAAACGCGCCGAGCAGCGTCGATGGAATGACGTCCAGCAGAAAGCCTGTCAGCGTCGATTCATGCGCCTTTGCCGCATAGTCGGCCACCGCGGCGCCGTCGAGCGTTGCGGGGTCGATATTCATGCCCGCACCGGGCTGAACCACGTTGGCGACGATCAGGCCGACGATCAGCGCCAATGTGGAGAAGGTCAGGAAATAGGCAAAGGCCTTGCCCGCGACCCGGCCCACCGATCCCAGTTCCTTCATGCCCGCGATGCCCGTGACGATCGTCAGGAAGATGACCGGCGCGATGATCATCTTCACCAGTTTGATGAACGCGTCGCCGAGCGGTTTGAGCGCTTCACCATGGGCGGGCCAGAAATGGCCCAGGATGGCGCCCGCCAGAATCGCGATCAGCACCTGCACATAGAGCTGCGACGTCCATCGCCGTTTGATGGATGGCGTCGGGCCGGAGGCGAAATTCTGGCTGATCATGCGACGCTCCATCTCCAAGGTCGGCTATGGCTACCAACGATTGTGCAGGGTCGCGCTTTCATGCGATGGAAACAATGGAGAAAGGATATTTTTATAACCAACTGTTGTTGAAGTATTTTTGATCGAAATACCGACAGCAGGGCCGCAAATCGGTGCGGCTTTCCACATCGCGGGATTATGGATTGTGTGATAATCCACACAAATGGCCGTCCGGCGATTCCCTTTCTGGTCGATGCTCATCCTGCTGGTGGTGGGCGTCGCGGCGTGCTGGGCCTTTGCGGTGCGTTACGAGGAGCAGGCGCGCCGGACGTTGATCGAGGACAAACGCGAGGACGTCAGTTCGCAGGCGCGCGCGCGCCTGAGGTTGCTGGAATCGGAGTTGCAGAAGTTCCGGCTGATCCCGGTCGTGCTGGGCGAATATTCCGACCTGCGCGATGCACTACGGTCTGGCCGCGCCGACATGGCGCTCAATGACAAGCTGGCGCTGCTGACGGGAAAGACGGGGGCGGCCGCCATCTTCATCCTGGATGCGACGGGGCGCACCATCGCCGCCTCCAATGCGCGCAATCCCGACAGTTTCGTGGGACAGAATTATGCCTTCCGTCCCTATTACCAGCTGGGCTGGCGCAGGGGTGGTGGCGAATATTTTGCGCTGGGCACCGTCAGCCGCCGTCCGGGCCTTTATCTTGCCCGGCGGGTCGATGGCCGGGATGGACCGATGGGCGTCATCGTCGTCAAGGTGGAGTTCGACGCGATCGAACGGGCATGGGCGGATGGGCGGACATGGACGTTCGTGGCGGACCATAATGGCATCCTGTTGCTAAGCAGCGATCCTGCGCGCCGGTTCCTGGCGCTAAAGCCGGTGTCACCCGCCCTGCGCCGCCAGATTCAGGACGCGCTGCAATTCGGTGGCGCGCCGCTGACGCCGGTGGGCCTGACCCTGAACGCGGATGGCAGCGCCCGTCTGCGCGGCGCGGGCGAGGCCATTGTCGCCGATCTGCCCGCCCCGGTTCCGGGATGGCGGCTTTACGAGGTCGCGCCGATCGGCGACGCGCTGGCGGCGGTGCGGCAGCGGACGCGGATCGCTACCATGCTATTCGCGATCTTCCTGGCGTTGCTGGGCGCGATCCTTGGGTGGTTCATGGCCCGCAGGCGGCGCGCCGTGCGGGATCGCGAAAGGCTGGAACGCGAAGTGGCGCTGCGGACCGAGGCGCTGGGCCATGAAATGGAGGCCCGCAGCCGCGCCGACCGGCGTTATCGCCAGGCGCGCGAAGAACTGGCCCATGCCAACCGGCTGGGCACTTTGGGCACGATTTCTGCCGGCGTGGCGCATGAGATCAACCAGCCTGTCGCCGCCATTCGCACCTTTGCGGAAAATGCCGGACTGTTCCTGGAGCGGCAAAAGCCCGAAACGGCCAGCGCCAACCTGCGCGAGATCGTCGCCATGACCGACCGGATCGGCAGCATCACCGCGCAACTGCGGCGCTTTGCCCGGCGCGGCGTGGGAGAGATCGGTCCCGTGCCGCTGGTGCAGGCGATGGAGGGCGTGCGCCTGTTGATCGCAGACCGTTTCCGGGGCGCGGGCGTCCGGCTGACCTTGCCCGATGTGGACCCCGGCGTGATGGTGCGCGCCGGGCGCGTCCGGTTGGAACAGGTGCTGATCAACCTTCTGAATAATGCGCTCGACGCCGTCAGCGGCGATGCGGACGCATGGGTCATGGTGACGCTGACCGACAGCGGGGACCGGCTGTGTCTCGACGTGCGGGACAGCGGGCCGGGCATCGATCCGGCGTTGCGCGACGATCTGTTCATGCCCTTCGCGACGTCAAAGCACGGCGGCCTTGGCCTTGGCCTCCACATCGCGCGGGACATCATGGTGGAGTTTGGCGGGGCGCTCGATCTGGTCGCTGGCGAACCGCATACGGTGTTTCGCATGACGTTGGTGAAGGCATGAGCGATACGCCGCATCTGCTGCTGATCGACGACGATGACGCGTTGCGCACCGCGCTGGCGCAGTCATTCGATCTGGCCGACCTGCCTGTCCGGTGCTTTGCCGATGCGGGGGAAGCGCTGGGGCAGCTCGACGCGAGCTTTGCGGGAGCCGTCATTTCCGACATTCGCATGCCGCGCATGGACGGGCAGGAGCTGTTTCGCCGTATCTCCGCTATCGACCACCAGATACCCGTGATCCTGATGACCGGGCATGGCGACATCGCGATGGCGGTGTCGGCGCTGAAGCAGGGCGCGTTCGACTTCATCGCCAAGCCCTTCGCCACCGATCACCTGATCGCGGCGGCGCGCCGTGCGCTGGAGATGCGGACGCTGGTGCTCGACAATCGGCGCTTGCGCGCCGCAGCCGACGAAGGCGCAGGGGGTGAACCATTGATCGGCGAAAGCGCCGCCATGGTGCGCCTGCGCGAACATATGCGGCAGATTGCCGACGCGGACGTCGATGTGTTGATCGAAGGGGAAACGGGGACAGGAAAGGAGCTTGTCGCGACCTTGCTGCACCGCTGGAGCCATCGGCGCGGGCGTCCCTTCGTCGCGATCAACTGCGCGGCCCTTCCCGACACGATCGCCGAAGCGGACCTGTTCGGGCAGGAGGGGCGCGCCCAGCTGACGCAATCCGGGCGCATCGCCCGCGCCCATCGCGGGACGCTGTTCCTCGACGAGATCGAAAGCAGTCCGGCGCGGTTGCAGGGGGCGCTGCTGCGCGTGCTGGAGGAACGAGAAATTCATCCGGTCGGCGCGGAGCAGCCGCAACCGCTGGACGTGCGGGTCATCGCCGCAGCGAAGCCCGGCATCGACAGCAGCGTTGCGGAGGGGCGGTTTCGCGCGGACCTGCTCTATCGGCTCGACATGGTGCGACTGCGCATTCCGCCCCTGCGCGACCGGCGCGAGGATATTCCATTATTATTTGGCTATCTGTTGCATCAGGCGGCCGACCAGCTGGGGCGGCAGGCGCCCGAAGTCGGCCCCGCCGTGCGGGCGAGGCTGACCACGCATGACTGGCCCGGCAATGTGCGCGAACTGGCCAATTACGCCAAGCGCATCCTGCTGGGCATGGAGGCCGACGATGTGGAGCAGGACGCCGGCCTGCCGCTCAGCCGACGGGTCGATCATTATGAGGCGTCCGTCATCCGTCAGGTGCTGGAGCGCGTAAAGGGCGACGCGCGGTCGGCGATGGCGGCGCTGCATCTGCCCCGCAAGACATTCTACGACAAGCTCAACCGCCATGGCATAGACATTGGCGACTATAGATAGACCGGCAGCGTGGCGTCGTCTGCCAGGCTTTCAGAACAACAGGCCCGCAATCGCAAAGGCGATGGGGGGCATGATGATCGCTGAGCGAGGGCGGTATGGCCACAAGAGTATCAGCGGCAATGCGGCTAGGGCCGAAACGCTGAACAGCCATGTGACGAGGCCGATCGGGATGGCCGCCGCGCCAAGGCTCCACATCATTGCCGATAGGGTCAAAAGACACACCGCCGTCCAGCGGCGCGACCTGACCGATCCCGGCAGCTTGATCCCGATGGTGTCGCGCGTGCCGTTCCCCAATGAAAGGCGCATGAGGGAAAAGGCGGAGCTTGCGATGGCGAGGCTGATGAAAAGCGCGCTGGTCATGCCGGTGTCGCCCGGCTGCGACGAAAGACAAGGCACGCGCCGGTAAGCAGGCCCATGCCGATGGCCAGCATCGTCAGGTCGCCGCCAGCGCGGATCCAGTCGCCCCGCATGGTCGTGACGGGCAGGCCGATGCCCACGATCCAGCTGGAGAGCGGCAGGGCGAGGGCGAGGAGGCCGCCGATCGCCAGCTGTTCTGTCCAGGCCGACGCGTAGGGCCGGATGCTCGCGTGACAGAGACAGGCAAGCCAGGACAAGAAATAGCAGCCCGCCAGCATCGACCTGCGGTCGAGCGCGTCCACTGGCACGATGCGCTCCGCCAGCAGATGGGCCGCGCAGGCGATGATGTTGCCCGCCACTGCCGCGACCGTGATTGTCCTTGCCATGGAGAGGAAGGGGGATGGCGTTGCCCGCCGGCCTTCGCGCTTGGTGATGAAAAGGACCAGCGCGGTGGCGACCATGCCCGCGCTCATCAGGCCAGTGGTGAAATAGAGCCAGCGCGCGGTTGCGCCGCCCCATTCGATGAAGTGCAGACCCGCCAGGAAGGATTGTGCATCCCGCGCCGGGGACCGTTTCGTCAGCACGCGCAGCGTCTTTCCCGACACACCGTCGAACGCGACGCGAGCGGGAAAGCTGGCGATGCGGTCGTCGCGCTGACGCCATATCTCGACAGCCGCATTGGCGCGGTCGGGATGGGTAATGTAGATGTTGACCGCGGGACCGCCGCCCCATGCGCTTTCCGCCCGCTTCACCAGAGGCATGAGGTTGGTCGTTCTGCGGGACGGGCCGGGGGCGGTCTGCACATCGGTATAGACGGACATGGCCGCATCGCGCTGATAGGCTTTGCTGTCGCCAGCGTAAAGCATGGCGACCCCGGCGGGGATATAAGCATAATAGACGAGGACAAGGCCGGTATAGGCCATCATCATGTGAAAGGGCAGCGGCAGCACCGACAGGATATTGTGCATGTCCATCCATGCGCGCTGGCGCGACGCGCGCGGACGAAAGGTGAAGAAGTCGCGGAAGATGCGCTTGTGGATAATGATGCCGCTGATGCAGGCGGCGAGCATCGCAAGGCCCGCCGCGCCGACGATCAGGAAGCCGACCGGGCTGTCCGACCGGCTGATCCCCAACGTATAATGATAACGCATGAAGAAAAAGCCCGCGTCCATGTCACGCGGGATCTGCGCGCCCGATTGCGGGTCGAGCCTGTGAGTGGTCGCCTTGCCGTCGCTGTCCGTCCAGACGAGGCGCAGGATCGGTTCGCGCGGCGTCGGGATGACGATGCGCCACCGCTTCGCGTCCGGGGCGTGACGCGTCAGATAATTGCGCCCCATTTCGACGGCATGAGCGCGGTCGATATGGATCGGCGCGCGGACTTCCGGTGCGGCCCACAGATTGAGTTCGGTGTAGAAAGCCGCAAGCGATCCGGTCAGCAGGATACCGAACAGCACCCATCCGAAAAGCAGGCCCAGCCAGGTGTGAAGCCATGCCATGGATTGCCGCAAAGCGTCCTTCATCACATGACTCCCAGGATGGTGACGGCGGGCAGCGCCGTCGCGCCTGCAATCTCCAGCCAGAGACGCGTGACGCTGCGAATGGCGAAGCTGCGCAGAATGATGCCGACGAACAGCAGGAAGGCGGCATTGGTGGCGAGGATATTGGCGTCCACCTTGTCCATGGGCAGGATCAGCACGAGCGCGCTGATCCAGGCGTAGCAGACCGCATAGGCCCCGATGCTGGCCGCCAGTACGCGCGGGAGGACCGCGCGCCATGCCGTTTTCGCTGCCTTCCTGCGCGCCATGGGATCAGAACCGCTGGTCGAATGTCAGCGCGATGCTGCGCGGCTCGCCCAGCACCCATTGCGAGGTGGAATAGCTGTTCTGGACATAGAGCGTGTCGAACAGGTTGCGCAGGTTGAGCGTGACGCTCGTCCTTTTCCCGATGTCATATCGGGCCGACGCGTCCACCAACGTGTAGGACGGTATCCGCCGCGTGTTTGCAGCGTCGGAATAGCGTTCGCCGACATGGCGCAGTCCGGCGTCGAAATGCAGCGGATCGATCGGTCCCCAGGACAGCCAGAGGTTCGCCGCCTTTTCCGCCACGCCGATGGGCATGTTGCCGTCCCGGCTGACAAGATCGGTCCCGACCAGTTCGGCGAAGTCGTCATATTTCGCCTTCAGGATCGTGCCGTTGGCCAGGATGTTGAGCTGCTTCGTTACGGCGAGGCCGAACGACGCCTCCACGCCGTAGGAGGATTGCTGGCCTACCTGCACCGACAGGGTGGGATCATTGGCCGAACGGGTCAGGATCTTTTTCTTCACGATCCTGTAGCCCGACAGGGTGAATTCGCCCCTGCCGCCAAGGAAGGTCGTCTTGACGCCTGCTTCCCACTGCTTTCCGGTCGACAGGTCGAAATCGGTCTGCGCCAGCGACGCCGTCAGCAATGCCGTCACCGGGTCGGCGGCGGCGGAATACTGGGCATAGAGGGACAGACTTTCGGCCGGTTGATAAACCAGACCCGCGCGCCAACTGGTGCTGGGATAGGTCGCGCGATAGTCCATCGTCGGATCGAGCGCGTCGTGACGTTTGGTCAGCGGGCGATCATGCCGCAGGCCGGTTACCAGCGACAGGCTGTCGGTGAAGGACAGGCGGCTTTCGCCGAACAGGGCGAACTGTTCGACATCGGTATGATATTTGTAGCGCGTGCCGAATGCGCCATCCAGAAAGACGCCGGGCTTATGGTCATAGGGGTCGATCAGGTCGGACTGGCTGTTGGGTGAACTGTCGGCGCGTTCCAGCCTGCCGACATTATATTCGCCGCCAAGGCTGAACCGGTGATCGAGGCCGAACAGCTTATGCTGATAGACGGCGTTGGTCCGGTTGCCCAACTGTTTGGTATCGTAGAAAATCTCCAGATAGCTGGAACGCCGGATCTGGTCCCCCGTCCAGGCATAGCTTTCCGCATTGCGCCAATGTTTGAACCCGGTCAGATAGTAAGTGACGTTGGTGATCGTCAGGTCGTCCGATGGGCTCCATTCGATCTTCGCCTGGGTCCATGCGTCGTCGAAGCGCAGGCTGCGGTCGGCGATATTATAATTCTTCCGCGCAATGTCGCGCACCAGCTTTCCGTCGCGCAGCGGCGTGCCGTACCAGACGGTCGGGTCGGTATCGGCGCGGTCATGGCTCAGCGTCAGCACCAGATTGTCTGTCGGCTGGTAGCGGAGCGCCGCAGAGAGGGCGAGGCTGCGCGAACGGCCCCGGTCCATCCAGCCGCCGGAGCGGTTATAGCTCGCGTCGATGCGGTAGGAGAACTGGTCGTTGATCGGCCCGCCAACGCCCCCGGCGGCGGCATAGGTGTCGAACGACCCGGCGCTCAGGCGGACCTCGCCTTCCATCCCTTCGGTGTTCGGCTGCTTGCGCACGACGTTGATCGCGCCGCCGATCCCGCCTTCGCCATAGAGGACCGACGCCGCGCCACGCAGCACCTCGACCCGCTCGGCCATCCACGGATCGGCCGAGAAGGTCTGCGTCGTCGTGGTATAGACGCGCATCCCGTCATAGAGCTGCATCACCGAGGTATAGCCGGTGAAACCGCGCGAACTGAGCGAGAAGCCGAAGGCCGATGTGTTGTTGATGATGCCGGGCGCACGCGCCGCCGCCGCGACGACCGTGCGGTCGCCCAGGCTGCGGATCATATCTTTCGTGATGACATCCACGCTGGCGGGCGTCTGCATGGGGGTAAGGCCGAGGCGGCTGGATGCTTCGGCAGGCTGGGCGAGTTGCAGCACGCCAGCCTTTTGCGCGGTGACGACGATGCTGTCGGCATCGGTTGGCGCGTCATCGGCGGCATGGACCGGCATGGCCAGCGCCAGCGCGAGGATGGACGCGCCAGCAGGCAGCAGGCGGCGAGCGGACAATAGGATGCGGTTCAAATGTCATTCCCCCGTTCGTGAATGCCGCCGCCTGCTCGGTCGTCGGCATGAGCTTCAAGTTACGAACGGTAGGTTCCGCATCGGCAACGTACCGAAACGGTTGCGACGCCGGAGGGCGGGCGCGCGAACGCGACCACCGGAGGCCCGGCGTTGCGGCCCCTGCCGCTCGTGCGTCGCTCAGACGGAGTTCACCGTGCCCCGGCCATCCCCTGGACCAAAGCAAGAGCGACCAGACGCCGGCAGGTCTCCTGGCTCACGGGTCATCACGTCGATGCACGGCCTTCCCAGGCCTCGCAGGATTTAGCGTCCGGCCCAGTGGCTGGCGGCATGGGCGCTGTGCCCGCCGCGCATGTACATCGCGCTCACCGCTTACAGTTGCAGGGACAGCCCCGGATTCAGGCAGCGTCCGCCACCTTCACCGCGTTCCCTATTAAGCCCCTTTCGGGACACCGGCGCGATCTGTGTCCGGTTTCCCGGACGGCCGACCCGATACAGCGGACGGCATGGCACTGCAAGAGGCGGGGAGGGGAAGGAGATGTCCGGGGCCTTTCCCCCGTTGTTCATGTCGATGCCATTAGACAAAGCCTTTGCGGCTTATGGTAGCGGCGTCACGCCTGCGACGTCGAAGTCCACGGATTTTTTTTTTTGCCGTAGTGCAGGCGGTGGTGCCGCACATGCGCGATCAGGGCGGCGGCAGTTTCGTGACGTTTGGATCGGCCGGGCATGGCTGGTGGCCCGCCCGCGACCGCATGTGGGTCGCCGTCAAGGCATCGAACGAACAATTGGTAAAGGGCGTCGCCAAGGAAGAGGGCCGTTACCGCATCCGCGCCAGTGCCGTGCTGGTCGGTGTGATCGACGCGAGCCAGCTGCACGAACTCATCGAGCTTGGCCAGATCGACCAGCGGTGGGTGGACAATACCTATCGCCTGCTGTGCTTGAAACGCTGGTGCACGGCAGAGGAAATCGGCCATGCCTGCGTGTTATTCGCTTCAGAGGAAGCTGCCTATGTGACCGGCCAGCATATTTCGGTTTTGGGCGGCTTCCGCGTTTAAACCAACGAGGCAGGCGACCCTGACAAGCGTCATGCGCAAGTCAGGGCCGCCAGCCGTCATGCAGCGAACTGGTTCATCGTGTTGTGCGCGCCGCCTGCCTTCAGCGCCGCTTCGCCCGCGAAATATTCCTTGTGATCATCGCCAATGTCGGAACCCGACATATTCTGATGCTTCACACAGGCGATGCCCTGGCGGATTTCCTTCCGCTGCACCCCGGCGACATAACCCAGCATTCCGGCATCGCCGAAATATTCCTTGGCGAGATTGTCGGTGCTGAGCGCCGCCGTATGATAGGTAGGCAGCGTGATCAGATGGTGGAAGATACCGGCGCGCGCCGCCGCATCCCTCTGGAAGGTGCGGATCTTCTCATCAGCTTCGGCAGCCAGTTCCGACTGGTCATAATCGACGCTCATCAGCTTTGCGCGGTCATAAGCGGCGACGTCCCGGCCTTCTTCGACCCAGCGGTCATAGACCTGCTGGCGGAAGTTGAGGGTCCAGTTGAAGGATGGCGAGTTGTTATACACCAGCTTCGCGTTGGGGACGACTTCCCGGATGCGATCGACCATCGACGCGATCTGTTCGATATGCGGCTTTTCGGTTTCGATCCACAACAGGTCGGCACCATTCTGCAAGGACGTGATGCAGTCGAGGACGCAGCGGTCCGCGCCCGTGCCTTCCCGGAACTGATAGAGGTTTGAAGGCAAGCGCTTGGGACGCATCATCTGCCCGTCGCGCACGATCAGCACGTCGCCATCCTTCGCCGTGTCGGTGGTCACCGGCTCGCAATCAAGGAAGCTGTTATACTGGTCGCCCAGGTCGCCCTTCTCACGAACGAAGGCGATCTGCTTGGTCAGCCCCGCGCCCAGCGAGTCCGTGCGAGCGACGATGATGCCGTCCTCGACACCCAGCTCCAGGAAGGCGTAGCGGCACGCACGGATCTTCGCCAGGAAGTCCTCATGCGGCACGGTGACCTTGCCGTCCTGATGCCCGCACTGCTTTTCGTCGGACACCTGATTTTCGATCTGAAGCGCGCAGGCGCCTGCTTCGATCATCTTCTTGGCCAGCAGATAAGTCGCCTCAGCGTTGCCGAAACCCGCGTCGATATCCGCGATGATCGGCACGACATGCGATTCGTAATTTTCGATGGCGTGGGAAAGGCGCTGGGCCTCGACCTCGTTCCCGGTTTCGCGCGCCTTGTCGAGGTCACGGAACATCATGCCAAGCTCGCGGGCGTCCGCCTGCTTCAGGAATGTGTAAAGCTCGCTGATGAGCGCGGGTACGCTGGTTTTCTCGTGCATCGACTGGTCGGGAAGCGGGCCAAATTCACTGCGCAGCGCTGCGACCATCCATCCCGAAAGATAGAGATACTTGCCCTTGGTCGATCCGAAATGCTTCTTGATGCTGATCAGCTTCTGCTGGCCAATGAAGCCGTGCCAGCAGCCGAGCGACTGCGTGTAGGCCGCCGGGTCGGCATCATAGGCCGCCATGTCCTGCCGCATGATGGCGGCGGTATAGCGGGCGATGTCCAGCCCGGTGCGGAACCGGTTCTGCAACTGCATGCGCACGACGGCTTCCGCGTCAATCGCGCTCCAGGGCGCGCCATTATTCTCGATCATCTCCGCCGCCGCAGCGACCTCACCCTGATAGGTCATTTACCATTCCTTCGTTTCAATTGGAGGCGCACCCCCTCAGGCGGAAGCACCCGCTTCCGCCTTCATCCTGTCTTCATTCCGCTTTGACCGTTCAGGCCTTCTCGCTCGGCGCCACCCGTCCCAGCCGGTGATAGAGATGGGCGAACTTGATCGATTCGGGCTTGTCCCTGATCTCGCTCAGATAATGGCCGACAGCCTCGCGGAGCAGCGAGAAGTCCTCTGTCGAAAAAACCGCGCGAGCGCGTGGCTGTTCATTATTCATGTCTGCGGCTCCTCATGCCTCAATCGCCTGTGAAAGGCTATGGAGCGGTAGTGACGCATCTTCACCGACAGCGGAACAGCTATAAGGGCTGTAAAGTCACAATTGACATTGATATGTTTGTGAAGATTTGACAGAGTGTCTTTCATGAAGATGCCCGTCGACCGCAAACTCTACCTCGGACCCAAATTGCGGCTGCTTCGCCGCGAACTGGGCCTCAATCAATCGCAGATGGCTGAGGAACTGGGCGTAAGCCCCAGCTACCTCAATCATCTGGAGCGCAACCAGCGGCCCCTTTCCGCCCAGATGCTGCTGCGGTTCGCGCAGACCTATGACATCGACATTCGTGAATTTGTGTCAGGAAGCCAACCGGACACGGCTGGCGGTCTCATGGAAATCTTTGCCGATACACTTGTCCGCGACATCGGCGTCCCGCGCGACGAGGTGAATGAAATTGCCGAGAATTATCCCGGCGCGACCGAAGCGATCACGCGGCTCTATCGCGCGATTACCGATCTGCGGCGTCTACCAGAGGCGATCAACCAGATTGGCGGCCATTCCCGCACCGGCACCGCTCTCGATTGGCTGCGTGATTTCGTGCATGAAAACAGCAATCACTTTGCCTCGCTCGACAGCGCCGCGGAAAAGCTGGCCGATGCACTGCCCGATGAGCCTGCCGAACTGTTCGTCGCCCTGCGGCAGCGGCTGGAGCGGGACCATGGAATCTCCACCCGCATCATGAATGACAAGGCGATGGCGGGCGGACGGCGATTCTACGATTTCCACAGGCGGCGGCTCATGATCTCCGATCGGCTGCCGGGGTCTGGCCGCCTCTTCGCGGTAGGCTTCCAGACCAGCATGATGGAAATGGCGCAGCCCATTGCGGAGATCATCGAACGAGCCGCGCCCGACAACGAAGCCCGTCCCTTGCTGCGCACCATGCTGACCAACTATGCGACCGCTTCGCTGATCATGCCCTATGGCCGGTTCCTGAAGGCGGCGGAGGAAAGCCGCTATGACATGGACCTGCTGCAACGCCGCTTCGGCGCGTCCTATGAACAGGCCGCGCACAGGCTGACGACCCTGGCGCGCAGCGGGGATCGGGGCCTGCCCTTCTTCCTTCTGAAGGTCGACATTGCCGGCACCATATCCAAACGCTTCGCGGGCGAGGGCATGCCGCTGGCGCAATTTGGCGGAGGATGCCCGCGCTGGGCCGCGTGGCGCGTCTTTCACACGCCGGAAAGAAGCGTGGCGGAGATTGTCGAAATGCCGGATGGAGAGCGTTATGTCACCTTCTCGCGCACGGTCCCGCATTCGCTTGATCCGCAAGCCAGGTCCGTGCAGGCGATCGCCCTTGGCTGTGACGTGAAACATGCGCCCCGTCTCGTCGCGGCGGACCTGCTTTCCGATCAGCCCAACCCTATCGGTCCCGCCTGCCATGTCTGCCCGCGCGAAGCCTGCCCGGATCGCGCCCTGCCGCCGATCACCCGCTCCCTCGCCATCAGCCAGTATCAGAGAGGCGCGACACCCTATCCTTTCCAGCAAGTGTGATCGGGGGCTAGCCTTACTCGCCGGTCAGCTCCGCGATATGGGCGGCCAGATCGGCCTGCCGGAACGGTTTGACCAGACGGACCAGATCCGCCACCACGCCTTCGGCTTCGGCATGGCCCTAAACGAGCAGAACCGGCAGATTGGGCCACCGGCCGCGCAGGTCCATCGCCAGATCGCCGCCTGACCTGCCGGGCATCAGATGGTCGGTAACGATCAGGTCCGGGGTCAGGCCATGAACCATGCTGAGGCCAAGCCCCGTGCCCTTGCCGATGCCCTTGGTTGCGTAGAAAGGGTCGATTGCGCGCGGAGCCGCTTCGGCTCGGACACCGCCGTGCCGACAAATGGCTCCCCGCTTTCACACACCTTGTCCAGCAGTTCGTAATAGCCCTGCCCTTCCAATTCCGGCAGGGCATCGCGAGCGGGCTTGCCGATGACATCGCCCCGACCGCTCCGTCTCCTATCCCAGTTTAGGCAGTCTGCGACGGCATTACCGGACCGCCCAGTTCGATGGCCTTCCGGTACGCCGGGCGCGCCTGCAAGCGAGACAGATATGCCGATAGATTGGGGTTGGCGTCGGCCAGCCCCGCCCCGTCCGCCAGCGCGACGAGATAGGCGAGTTGAATGTCCGCGATCGTGAAGTCGTCCCCCATCAACCATGGACCATCGCCGACACCCGCCGCGATATAGGCAAGGGTCTTATGCAGTTCCGGCTCGACAAAAGCGGCCAGATTTTCCTGCAACCCGCCAAACATGCCGCCGATCAGTGTCAGCATGACCGGCATTGCCGCAGATCCTTCGACATAGTGCAGCCATTCATCGTGCATTACTCGCGCATGGGTGCCGACTGGCGGGGCCAGGCGGCCGTCGCCATACCGGTCGTTCAAATAGGCGAGGATCGCGCCCGACTCCGCGATCACCAGTCCGTCATCCTCGATAACCGGCGCCTTGCCCAGCGGATGCACGGCTGACAGTTCAGGCGGCGCGCGGAAGGAAGGCGTGCGTTGGTGCACCTTCAGGTCATAGGGAATGTCCAATTCTTCCAGCGCCCAAAGGACGCGGGTGGATCGGGAAAATACGAGGTGGTGGAGCGTAATCACCGGAAATCCTTTCGGCCAAACGCCGACGCGCCATTTCCTGGCCCGACGACTGTCCAACGATAGCGGCTACGCCCTGAATGTCGAACGGGAAGGATTATGCGCTGGAAAAGAACCGGCCTGCCGCGCGGCCGCTGTCAATCCTGCCGGGCGGCGAGCCAGATTGTGTGGGTCAGGTCGTCGCCATCGACGATTGCGGGGACGCTGATCTCTTCCACAGCGAAGCGCGCCTGTTCCAGACGACCGACGAATTCATCATCGGGATAGGCCGACCAGATCGCCAATATGCCTCCGGGCTTCAATGCGGCATGCGCAGCGCGCAGGCCCCAGTTGCAGTAAAGGCGTTCGTTGGCGATGTGGATCAATCCATCGGGGCCATTGTCGACATCCAGCAGGATCGCATCAAATGCGCCGTCCGCCCTGTCGATGACGTCATGGACGTCCGCCATTGCAACGGTGACGCGGGGGTCGGCAAGATAGTCGTGGAAAAGATGCGCCAGCGTGCCATTGGCCCAATCTACTATTTCCGGCAGCAATTCGGCGACGGTTATCGTCGCCGTGACCGGCAGGGATCGCAGCGCAGCGCCCAGCGTAAAGCCCATGCCCAGTCCGCCGATGAGGATATGGCTATCGGGTCGGGACAGCCGCCCGCAGACAAGGGTCGCGAGCGCTTCTTCGGAATGACGGACCTGGTTGCCCATCAGTTCATTGTCACCGAAGCGGATCGAATAATCGTCCCCACGGCGAAGCAGTTGCAGCCGCCCGCCGTCAGGAAGATGCGCCGTGCCGATCAACTCGACCGGGATTGCCGCGCGGTCGTCGGGCGTCGCTAACATGCGCAAATGTCCATTGTTGCCGCCAAGCGGAAGCCATCGTCGGGCGAAAATAACCGGCGGTCAGGCCGCCAGCCATTCACTTGGTGGCATATTGACCGGGTTCAGCCTTGAATGCATCGCGCGCAAAGTTGCGCACGGCTGTCGCAGTCTTGAATATTTCATCCTGCAGATGAGAGGTAACAAGCGGATACCCTTGAGAATTATAGCGGGTTTCCCGGACTGTGAGCCGGAAATTACCATCCTCATCCTTGGTGATCAAATAGGGACGGATTACTTCTCGGCTCATGACTACTCCTGAATTCTATCAAAGGGGCGGCAGCAAAAAGGCGCTGCCGCAATGTTTGGATCAGCCCAGCATTGCCGCGACGATCCGTTTCAATTCGCTCGTCGACAGGGTCGCTGACCGGGTCGGGGATACAGATCTACCCTGTTCGTTGCAGCTGGACCGGCGGTCGCCGACATGTTTGTTCATAGTGGTAACGATATTCATTCTTAGTCCTCGCGGCTCATGCCGCATTCAATTTCAATAGTCTGTGATTGAACCAGCGCCGCGATACAGGATCGGGATAATCTTCCCCTTCTTGCGTCGGATAGGCGCATATTCATTTCGATGCCGGCGGCGTGTATCAATTGAACGCGCTCTTGCCTGGCATCACCTGGCCTCCACGAGGCCGTCGTTTCAACATATGGCGTGCGGTGCATTTCTTCAATCGGTTGCACTTCGCAAAGCCTTGGGCCGGGAGAGACCATATGGCCCTCCCCCGGCACGATCGTCAGGCTGCCTGAAGGTTGACCGCCGACATTTTGCCGCGCTGATCCTTTTCCAGCTCGTACGAAACGCGCTGGTCCTTTTCGAGCGTACGCATGCCAGCGCGCTCAACGACGGAAATATGCACGAAGGCATCGTTGCCGCCGGTTTCGGGAGCGATGAAGCCATAGCCCTTGTCGGCATTGAAGAATTTAACGGTTCCAGTGATCATGTTCGGTCTCCTTGTCACAAGTCTGCGGGAACGCGCGACGTCGCGCATCCCGGCTTAAAAGAGGCAATATGGGGACAGGGGAGAGCCGAAGCGGCCCGATATCCGTCAAAACGCGACGTTCAGCGGGATCGTGATAGCACAGTTACATCAAAATGCAAAATCGCGGCGGAAAGAGGCATGCCGATCCGGCGCGGACACAGGGCTAAAACCAGCGGGACGACGCATAAACCGGCGCATCCGTCGCGCATCAGCCCGACTTACTGCATCCCGCCAGCAGCGGGCCGGGACAGCAGCTTTATGGCGCTTTCCACCGTGGCATATCCCACAGAATCGGCGATCGCCAGATCAAGGGGCCGAGCGCCCAGTGAATCATTGTGCGTGTTCAGGAAGCGGATCGCTTCGGTATGACCCATAAGCACAAAGGCAAGATGCGTGATCAGCCCCTGCCGCCGCGCCTGGTCGGGCGAAATGCGCAATTCGACGTGACGATTGGTGAAGGCCCGCCTTCTGGGGCTGGGCGATGGAGCATTTTCCTCCTTCATGCCGAAACGGATCCTGCCGAACAGGTGGGCAGGCAGCGTTGGTCCGAACCGGCAATCCAGCTCGCGGAAGCAGCCGCGCCCCTGGAAGTCAGAAAGTCGAAAATCTGTTCGCTGACGACCTCGGCTACATTGAGATGCTTCATGCGCGTCGGTTCGCTAGTCGCGCCAGCCGCACGCATGAGCGAAATCTGATGCTGAAAGTAAAATTGATTGAGATCCATGTGCGCCTCCACAGTAAGCGGGAGCGCGTCGGTCTCTCAGTCAAGGGCGCCTACATAAACAAAGCCCTTGATGACCTCTGATATAGCCTTTTTCTACACTTATACAAGGACGGCTTAATCGGTCGAGAACTGGCTAGCGACCTTCGCCGATACCAGCGTAACAGCATCCTCGAACGGCAAAATCAGCAAAGTGCGGCTTTGGTCATCGGTGACCTGGATGGCTCCATTCAGGTCAAGCACGCCGTTGGCGACATCCTCGCTCATCAACGCGCGTGCGTTTGCAAGCGCGAGGCGGAGCACATCCGCCAGGCTGTCGAGCGCAACCCCCTCCTCGTCGGACAGCATGCCCGACCGATCGAGGAGATGAAAATGATAGCGCGCCATCCGGCGATTATATGCCCACCATCAGTTGGCTTGACCCCGGTCCTCACTAACTCAAGCGAGCGAAAATGCGTTTTATCGCCCCGCATTCGCTTTCTTGAACTGACAGTCCTGTTCGCCCTTATCCGACATCGGCGGATGCTGCCCGCGCCCGGCGCTCGCTGATCCTGCGGGCGCTTTCAGCTTCTCTCATCCAGGATTGTGCGGCGGTCAGGCATATCGCCCGGACGTTCGGCAGGTCGCTATCGTTGGCGCGGGCGATATGAGACGCCGCCTGGGCTTTGCAGAATTCGACAGAAGGCTGATCCATGGCAGTACCTCACTCATGAAAATGCCCGCCCCGTGGAGAGGCGGGCCTCAATGCGCCGGACTATCGCGGGGAGCGACGGAATATTTCGTCTGGCACATATCAACCATCGAGTGAGGCCAATGTTCCGTTCAGGCGCGCGCTGCCCTTATCCCAGCCTGCGCCGCAACGCTTCGCCATCGATCGCGGCCAGCCTGCGCCCGGTGACAAGCGTCTGGCCGACGAACAACAGGATCAGGATCGATCCGACAGTGCCCACGAAAATGTCGAAGCCAGACCATTTTCCGAACAATCCGGGGCCAGCGCCCAATATCATCATCATCAGCGTCAGCGCGATCAGCATGATCCGGAGCTCTGTCGGCCCCGCCGCAAGATAGGACAGTTTGAATTCGCCAAGCACGCGGGCGGACAGAAAGGCATGGATCGACAGCAACAGATAACCCGCCAGCGCGATCAACGCGACATCCATGGTGACGAAGGGGCTAAGGCCGATGCCCGCCAATATCAGCAGCGTCGCCAGTCCGTCGCAGCTATGGTCGATGAAATATCCATAGGACGGGCGTTCGATCCGCCGGTGTCGCGCCAGGCTGCCGTCCATGGAGTCCCCGAACCACTGCACGACATAGCCCACAATGGCGAGCACCAGCCAGGGATAGGCCAGATTGCTTCCCACATAGCCAAGGAAGATCATGACAGCGCCGACCATGCCCAATGTCGTCAGCTTGTCGGGCGTAACCCATGCGGGCATGCGGGCGCACAGCCAGTTGAGAAGGCGGCGCTCCTTCGCGGCGAGCCAGTTTTCCTGGATGCGGTCAAGCGGTTTGGGCGATTGGGGCAAGACTGTCATAATCTCTCAACAAAACTGCGAAATAAGTGGGCAGGACAGGGCGGCGCAAAGGGCTCCTGGCCTGAAGGTCATGGCTCTGCGGGGGCCTTGTCATCCATCTGTTGCAACCCCCCTCCCCTTGATCGCGGGAGCACATAAGTCTCTCTGTCGAGTTGCGCGAACCGGGAACTCGATCAGCCCCTCTATCAGCATGATGGCAGCGGGAACAGGCGTTTTCGGCTGCGTGGGGCGCGGCACCCGCAAGGCCGCGACAGCCTATGACCGCGCCGGTCAGACCTTGACCGTCCGAATTTGCCTCCCACCCTGCAAACCCTCACCCTACAAAGCGCGGCCAATGCCTTTGCAATAGCCGCATGCCCGGCGCGGGTAGGATGCCATGGCGCTCCCTGCTCGGATCATAATGTGGCCATTCCTCCATCGGCATGGACGTCAGATAACGCTGGTTGACCCGCGGTCCGGCCGCCCAGATCACCGCGTGAATGCGCCCGTGCTTCCTGTTCAACATTCAGGGGCCGACGCCAATCGGCGGTCCGCCGCATCTGAACGGCACCGTCTTTCGCGGTATGACAACGACTTCGTCCGCCTGCTGGCGGGGTCTATGACATTGGTGGCCCGGCGAACATCCTGGCCGATGCGATAGACGAAGCCGCCTGACGACATGTCCGGCAGGCTGCAAGCCTGACCTTATGAACAAGGCGCGCGCTTTCGGGTGCGCGCCTTGTTTCGTTTCTATGCTGCGGGCGCGTGATCCCCGGTCCAGCCGCCGCCGAGCGCCCTGAACAGGTCGATCTGGGCAAAGGCCACCGCACGGTCGGCGGTGGCAAGCTCGCTATCCGCCGCCGCCAGCGTCCGCTGCGCATCCAACACCGTGAGGAAGTCGATCCGTCCTTCGCGTTGCCGGGCCAGGCTGATGCGAGCAGCGCGGGCAGCGGATTCGCGCGCCGCCTTCAACGTGTCGCGGCGCTCGAGCGCGTGGGCATAGACCGACAAGGCGGTTTCCGTTTCCTCAAGCGCGCGCAGGACCGTACCGTCGAAGGTTGCGAGCGATGCGCTGGCGTCGGCCTTTGCCGCTGCGATGCGGGCCCGGTTCGCTTCCTGATTGGGAAAGGCCCAGTTGATGAGCGGGCCGAGCAGCCAGCGGAACGGGCCGCCGCCCAATATGTCGCCGCTGCCGATCGCCGTCGTACCGATCGACCCACCCAGCGTAATGCGCGGATAGAGGTCTGCGGTCGCGATGCCGATGCGTGCTGTGTCCGCCGCCAGCCGCTGTTCGGCTGCGCGCACATCAGGGCGGCGGGCGAGTAGCGTGCGGCCATCCCCTACCGGAATGGGTTGCTTCAGGTCCGGCGTCTTCTTCTGGTCGCGGATCGCGGCGGGCAGTTCCTGCGGCGTGCGACCGGTCAGCGTGGCCAGCCGGAACAGCGCGCTTTCTCGATCCGCGTTCAGGGCAGGGATCAGGGCGGCCTGGCTGTCGCGCAGCGACGTCGTGCGGATGACGTCCAGCCGGTCGGACCGGCCAACTTCGAACCGGGCATTGGTGATGCGGATGCTGTTGTCCAGCAGCGCGACCGTCTGCTGCGCTACGGCGATGCGTTCGGCGGAGCTGGTGGCATCGACATAGGCGCGCGCCGTGTCGGCGACGACCGCCACCCGCACCGCGTCTGCATCGCCCGCAGCGGCGCTGACATCGCCATTGGCGGCTTCGATGCTGCGCTTCACCCGGCCGAACAGATCGACTTCGTAGGAGACGTCCAGCCCCGCATCGACGGTCCAGTTTTCACGGTCCGTGCCGGGCAACGTCCGGGCGGCGGAGGCGCGGCCATAGCTGGGCTGGCCGCTGAGGCTCGTCTGCGGCAACCTGTCGGAACGCGCGCCGCGCAATTGCGCCCGCGCCTTTTCCAGCCGCGCCACTGCGACGCGTATGTCGGTATTGGCCGCCAGCGCATCCTGGATCAGTCCGTCCAGAACCGGGTCGCTATAAAGCCGCCACCAGTTGTCATCAGGCTGCGCCGTGCTGACCGCCGGGCTTGCCGCAGCGCCGATGAATGCGCCCGCAGCCGTGCTGGGCGTGGCGGGAGCCTGATAGTCCGGCCCGGTGGCGCAAGCGGTCAGTGCCGACGCGCCAAGGAGGAGGGTGATGAAAGTCCGTGTCATCTTGTCAGTCCTATTCGGCGGGTTGCAGCGCGGCGGAGCCTCCGCCCTTGCCCATGCGGGAAAAGCGGTCGCCCAGCGCGCGGCAAACGACATAGAAGGTAGGCGTGAACAGCAGGCCGAAGGCGGTGACCCCCGTCATGCCGAAGAACACGGCGGTGCCCAGCGCCTGCCGCAACTCCGCTCCCGCACCGCTCGCGATCACCAGCGGCACGGTGCCCAGGATGAAGGCGAAGCTGGTCATCAGGATCGGGCGAAGCCGGGTCTGCGCCGCCTGCACGGCTGCCTCGACCGGCGACAGACCCTGTTCCTCCTCCGCCTGCTTGGCGAATTCCACCACGAGGATGGCGTTCTTCGCCGCCAGCGCGATCAGCACGACCAGGCCGATTTGCGTGAGGATATTGTTGTCCATCCCCCGCAGGTTCACGCCCAGCATGGCCGCGAACAGGCACATCGGCACGATCAGGATGATCGACAGCGGCAATGTCAGGCTTTCATACTGCGCCGCCAGCACCAGGAAGACGAAGAAGACCGCCATGCCGAACACGATGCCGGCGGTGTTCCCCGCCATCACCTGTTGATAGGCGACGCCGGTCCATTCCTTGGCGTAGCCGGTGGGCAGGGTGGCGTCGACCAGCTTTTCCACGGTCGTCAGCGACTGGCCGGTGCTGTATCCGGGCGCGGTATTGCCATCGATTTCCACTGCGGGGAGCATGTTGTAGCGCACAACGCGATACGGCCCGGTCTTGTCCTGGAAGGTCGATACCGAACCTATCGGCACCATCTGCCCGCTGTTCGACCGGGTCTTGAGGTTGGCGATGTCCGCAACGGTCCCGCGATGGTCGGCGTCGGCCTGCGCGGTGACGCGATAGGTGCGGCCCAACAGGTTGAAGTCGTTGACGAAGGCGGAACCAAGATAGACCTGCATCGCCTCGAAAACGCGCTCCGGCGGCACGCCCAGCAGATCCGCCTTGCGGCGATCGACATCGGCAAAGATGCGCGGCGTCGCGTTGTCGAACTGGGTGTAGACCATGGACAGGCCGGGCGTCTGGTTCGCCTTGGCAATGAAGTCCTGTGCGACCTTGTTCAGCTGCGTATAGCCGCGTCCCTCCCGGTCCTGCACCAGCAGGCGGAAACCGCCGGACGGGACCAGCCCTGAAATGGTCGGCGGCGGTAGCAGCAGGATGCGGGCCTTTTCATATCCCGCAACCGCCTTTTGCGCCTGATCCATGATCCCGGCATAGGTGACGCCTTCCTTCTGGCGCTCCGCAAAGCTGTTGAAGGGGAAGTAGATGGCGGCGCTGTTGGGCGCCTGCGTTTGCGACGGGCCATGGAAGCCTGCAAACATCACCGCACCGCGCAGCCCCTTGATGGGCAGCAGCTTTTGCGCGACTTCCTTCGTCACTGCGTCGGTGCGTTCGAGCGACGCGCCGGAGGGAAGCTGGACGACGGCCAGGAAATAGCCCTGATCCTGTGAAGGCACGAAGCCGCCGGGCGTCACCCAGAACAGGGCGATGGTCGCCGCGATCAGGCCGGCGTAGGTCAGCAGCATCTTCTTGGGACGCAGCACCAGGAACCGTGTGAGGCGGGCATAGCCGACGCTCATGCGGTCGAAACCACGGTTGAACCCTGCGGCCGCCCGCGCGCCGATCCTGCGCCAGCGCGGCGCGTCGCTCAGGTCCTGCTCACCATGCCTGGCCTTCAGCAGCAGCGCCGCCGCCGCCGGGGACAAAGTGAGCGAAAGGATCAGCGAGATCACCGTCGCGGTGGAAATGGTGACCGCGAACTGCTGGTAGAAAGCGCCCGAAATGCCCGTGATGAACAATGTCGGCACGAACACCGCGCACAGCACCAGGACGATCGCGACCAGCGCGGCTGACACTTCGTCCATGGATGTACGGGCAGCCTCCAGCGGCGACATGCCATGTTCGATGTTACGTTCGACATTTTCGACCACGACGATCGCGTCATCGACGACGATGCCGATGGCGAGGACCAAGCCGAAGAGCGACAGGTTGTTGAGCGAGTAGCCAAGCGCGGCAAGGATCGCCGCCGTGCCGATCAGCGAAACCGGGATGGCGATGATCGGGATGACCGCCGCGCGCCAGTTCTGAAGGAATATCAGGATGACGAGCACGACCAGCACCACGGCTTCGAACAGCGTTTGATAGACGGCGTCGATCGACTGCCCGATGAACTCGGTGGGATTATAGATGACGCTGTATTCCAGCCCCTTGGGGAAGGTCCTGGACAGCTCGTCCATTTCCGCCTTCACCTTTCCCGCGGCGTCCAGCGCGTTGGACCCGGGACGCTGCATCACAGCGATGACGACGGTGGGCGTGCCGGAAAGATAGGTGTTGACGCCATAGTCCTGCGCGCCCAGCTCGACACGGGCGACGTCGCTGACGCGGACCTGACGCCCATCGGCATCGGTACGGATGACGATGTCGGCAAATTGCTTCGGCTCGGTCAGGCGGCCCTGCATTTCGACGCCCAGCTGGAATGCTTCGCCACGGTCATAGGGGGGCTGGCCCAGCGCGCCGGTGGATACCTGCACATTCTGCGAACGCAGGGCGGACACGATTTCGCCCGCGGTCAGGTCCAGCGCGGCGGCGCGATCGGGATCGATCCAGATGCGCATGGCATAATCGCGCGATCCGAACAGCCGCACATCGCCCACGCCATCCAGCCGCGCCAGACGGTCGCGAACCTGCGTCAGAGCATAGTTGGACAGGTAATCGCGGTCGAACGTGCCGTCGGGCGACTGGAGATTGACGACCATCAGGAAGTCCGGCGTCGTCTTGCGCGTGACCACGCCCAGCCGCTGTACCTCTTCGGGCAGGCGCGGGACGGCTACGGCGACGCGGTTCTGAACGAGAACCTGCGCGGCGTCCAGATCGGTCCCGACCTTGAAGGTGACGGTGATCGTCACCTTGCCATCCCCCGTCGACTGGCTGCTCTGGTACAGCATGTCATCGACGCCGTTGATTTCCTGTTCAATCGGCGCGGCGACGGTCGAGGCGACGGTTTCCGCCGAGGCGCCCGGATATTGGGCAGACACAGTTACCGTGGGCGGCACGATGTTGGGATATTGCGAAACGGGCAGCCCGACAAAGGCCAGCGCGCCGACCACCGTGATGACCACGGCGATGACCGCGGCAAAGATTGGCCGGTCGATGAAGAAGCGGGATAGGCGCATCGGTCGTTCCTCGATGGCGTGAATGGGTCGCGCGACATGGGGATCGCGAGATATTGGTTTAATTTTCGGTCCCTTCCGTTCGCCCTGAGCTTGTCGAAGGGCTCCACTGTCTTTGAAAAAGAAGTGAAGGGGCTCGACAGGCTCAGTCCGAACGGAGGCTGGCTTACCTGGCGAACGTAGCCTGCGCAGCGGCCGGAACGCTGTTCGCGTCAGCAGTTGCCGACGCAGGTGTCGGCTTGATCGCCGCTTTGCGCGTCGCGACCTTCGCGCCGGGCATCGCCGACTGAAGGTTCGTCACAACCACCCGGTCGCTGGGCGAAAGTCCCGCGCGAATGATACGCAGGCCATCGACGACCGGTCCCAGTTCCACCGGCTTGGCGGCAACGGCGTCATCCTTGCCGACGACCAGCACCGTCTTGCGCGCCTGATCGGATTGGATGGCTTCGTCCGGGACCAGTAGTGCGTTGACCTTGCCGCCGTCGGCGAGCCGCATGTTGCCGAACATGCCGGGGGTCAGGAACATGTCGGGATTGTCGAATATGGCGCGAACCCTGATGGTGCCGGATCGCGGATCAAGGCTGTTGTCCGTGAAGTCCAGCCGGCCCTTGTGCCGATAGTCGGCCTCGTCCTGCAACCGGACCTCGACCGCGCCCGCGCCATTCTTGTCCCGCTGGGACTTGAGGTAAAGCGCTTCGGAGGCATCGAAGTTAAAATAGATAGGGTTGAGCTTGTTGACGGTGGTGAGCAGGGTGGCTCCCGCGCCTTCGGCGCCCGAAACCAGATTGCCGATGTCCACGCGGCGGTCGGATACGCGCCCTGAAATGGGTGCGCGAACCTGCGTGAACTCCATATCCAGCGCACGCTGCCGCTCGCGCGCCTGCGCTGCCGCCAAGGCGGCCTGGGCGGCCTGGAACTGGGCGCGCAGGCTATCGACCTCACTGGCGGAGACAGCTTCGTCCCCCTTCAGTCGCTGGACGCGGCTATAGTCATTCTGTGCCAGAAGAAGCGCGCTGCGGGCGCTGGCGCTATTGGCGCGCGCTTCGGCCAGGGCGGCGCGGAAAGGACGCTGGTCGATCGTGAAGAGCAGTTGACCTGCCCGAACATAGTCGCCGTCCTTGAAATGGATCGCCGTTACCGAACCCGATACGCGCGGGCGTATGTCCACCGTCTGGCTGGGGGTGAAGCGGCCGACATAATCATCCCATTGGGTGACGGCGCGGCTGACCGGCGTCGCCACGCCCACGACAGCGAGCGCGGAGGGCGCGGCCTGCGCCTGCGGACGATCGACCAGTTTCCAGCCGAGGCCTCCGACGATGACCAGGCCAATGACCGCCAGCGCGGCGTGGCGCTTGCGTATCCTGCCGGGGTTAAACGACAGGGCGTTGCGGCTGTCGCTATCGATGGGCGTGTGCATGTTCATGCGAAACTCCGAAGCTTCGGGCTGCCGCGCATGGCGGCGATGGCGGCGAGCAGCCGTTCGAGATGGGCGTCGGTGAAACCGGCCGACAGAAAGGCAAGGATGCGGCGTGGGTGGACGTCATAGCTGCGGTGCCAGGCCTCGACCGCGATCTGGCGCAGCGCTTCAAGGCGCCTGTCCGCCAGCCGCGGGTTCGGTCTTTGGCCGAAGATCAGCCTTTGCAAGCGGGTCCAACGGCCCGGTTCCCTGAGCGTCGCCAGGCTGTCCTGCCGGGCAAGCTGCACGACTTGCCATTCCAGCGGTGAAAAGCTGGCGCTTTCGGTCTCGACCCGAGCGCTGCGAAGGTTGCCCCCGACGCCGCCCTCGGCCAGAAATGCTTCCGAACGATAGACCATTATCTCGTTCCCCTGTTTGGAAGGAACGCGGAGATGAAGGCGCAAAGCTATGCGCCGCAAAGCCCGTGCCTTCGCGGATGGACAACAGCCGAAGTCTGCCCGCGCGTGATTGCGTCACGGAGGACCGGCGTTGCTTGATGATGTGAAGGGGCAGCCTTCCTCTCCGAAAGGGCCGCGCCCATGCCGTCACCGACGGCAATCCCTGTCTTGCATTCGACCGCCTGCAAAGGACATGTCGAAATTAACTACCAGACGGTATATAATCGGCTGCATCGGCCCGTCAAGCCGGTTTGTGTACCGATCGGTCGTTTTTTATGCAAATCGGCAAAAATCGTTCGAATTAGTCACTTGCTTGGCCAAATGGCGAGCGTGGTATCGATAAGCTGAGACAACTGACTGACAGGAACGCCCGCACCCGCATGAACGGCCATGCCCTGGATCAGGGCCGTCAGATAACAGGCCAGGGCCTGCGGTTCGATGCCGGGAAGCAGATCGCCTTCGTCCTTTGCGCGCTGGAACCGCTCGATCAACGCCCGGTCGGAGGATGCGCGCCGGGCGAGCACTTCTTCACGAATGCACTCGGCATGGGCCGTGCCCGCGACGGAATTGATGACGCCCATGCACCCCTTGGGATCAGCGCTGTTACACTGAATGGCCAGTGCGCCGCGCAGCAACCGCTCCGCCACCGCCTTGGCCGTGGGCGCTTCGAGCGCCGTCTTCATATAACAAAGCTTGTCCCGCTCATAAAGGTCCAGCGCCTTGCGGAAGAGCGCTTCCTTGTTGCCGAAGCAGGCATAGAGGCTGGGCTTGGTAATCCCCATCGCCTCTGTAAGTTCGGCGAGTGAGGCTCCTTCATAGCCACGCCGCCAGAATATCTCTAGCGCGGCGGCGAGCGCCTTTTCCGGGTCAAATTCGCGCGGACGGCCTCTGACAGGAGCGGGGGCAGTTTCCATACCGATCAGTATATAGATATTATCGCCAATAGCTCAAGGGCCGCAGGCATAAAGTCGCCTGCCGGTTGCGCACCGCCCCCGCACCTGCGAAGAGGCGCTCGCCCGGATTGCTGGGGCTTTCCTGAAAACCAATGGATGATTGATGATTTCGTCTGCTCGCTCGATCGGCATCGACTTCGGTACCACCAATTCCGTCGTCGCGCTGGGCGGTCTGGACGGCGATGCTGACATGGTCGATTTCGCGGCCCCTGATGGCTCCGCATCCATCTTCCGCTCGGCCCTGTGCTTTTGGGAGGACGACGCGGTTCCGGGCGGTGTCGCGCGGGAAGCCGGTCCCTGGGCCATCGCCGAATTTCTGGAATATCCGCAGGGCAGCCGGTTCCTGCAATCGTTCAAGTCGGTTGCCGCCAGCCGCGCGTTCGAACATGCGACCATCTTCGAAAAGCGGCTGCGGTTCGAGGAACTGGGCGCGATCTTCCTTGAGCGCCTGCGGGCCCATGCCGGAGATCGGTTGAAGGCGCTCCCGCCGCGCGTCGTTGTCGGGCGGCCAGTGCGTTATGTGGGCCAGCGCCCCGACAATGTCCTTGCTCGGCAGCGTTACGATCTGATGTTTGCGGCGTTGGAGCGGGAGGTGCATTATGTCTATGAGCCGCTTGGCGCTGCCTTCAGCTTCGCTGCGCGCTTAGCCGAACCGGCAACCGTGCTGGTCGCCGACTTTGGCGGCGGCACCAGCGACTTTTCAGTGGTGCGGATCGCTGCTCCCGGTGTTGGGCAACGCTGCACGCCGCTCGGTTCGGCTGGCGTCGGCATAGCGGGCGACCGTTTCGACTATCGGATCATGGACAATCTGGTGCTGCCCATGCTGGGCAAGGGCGGAACCTATGAATCCATGGGCAAGCGGCTGGAAATACCCGCAGGCCATTTCACCGACTTTGGCGATTGGTCGCGCCTGGCGCTGATGCATAATCGCCGCACGCTGGCCGACCTGAACAAGCTCAAGCGGGCAGCGACCGATCCGGCGGCTATCGGCCGGATGATCGCGGTGGTGGAAAATGAGCTGGGTTATCCCCTCTATGACGCCGTCGCGCGATTGAAACGCGTCCTTTCCAGCGAAGACCGCGCGCATTTCCACTTCGATAGCGCTGGCGTGCGCGTGGAGGCTGACGTCAGCCGGGCGGACTTTGAGCGCTGGATCGCGCCCGATCTGGCGCGGATCGGCACGGCGGTCGATGCCGCGCTGGTCAACGCGGGGGTCAGAGCCGAGGCGATCGACCATGTTTTTCTGACAGGCGGTTCTTCACTGATCCCGGCCGTTCGCCGCCTGTTCGACGAGCGTTTTTCAGCAAGCCGGATCGCGAGCGGCGATGAACTGACGTCGATCGCGCATGGATTGGCGCTGATCGGGCAGGAAGCGGACATCGCCCAATGGACCGTGGATCAGGAGGCGGAAGCAGAAAGGGCATAGATGCTCGCCCTACCTGTCCGGGATCAACGATCCTTGTCCATCATGTCCATGAAGTCGCGCGCGGCCTCCCGATCCGCTGGATCATCGAAGGCATCGAGGTCCGGCGCAGCCCCGAGCAGGAACAGGAGCGACCAGAGCGCAAAGCGCCGGCCGCGATCCGTCTCCAGGCCAAAATCGACGCGCATCCTTTCGATGCCTGCTTCGATGGCAGGAGGCGGAACGGAGTCCAGCTTGTCCGACCCGAAATAGCGTCGAAGCTGATCGTCGAAATTCATGCGCGTCCAATCATCGGATTATCCATTTTCAGGTCGCCCTTATGCCGGGATGGCTGCGATGCCTGCGCGTGCGATCTGGGCATCCTGATCTGACTTGACGTCGGACACGCCGACTGCGCTTGGTCTTCATCGCTTCATCCATTTGGTCGGCGGAAGCGGCGCTTTACCATTTAGGGAACATCTTGCCAGTCCCATGCGAACCGCGCGCCTTCATGGCATGCCTTCCGCTTCGGCGGGAATGGTGATGACCGCCGGTTTTCCTCCGCCATGTGGTTGTATTGCGATACTGACTTCCCCCGGCGCGACAAGATCGGACAAGGGAATGTCGATCGAAAGCTGTTCGCCCTTCATCTGCCAGTCGGGGGTAAGATTGCGCCCGTCCGGTAGCTGAACGGAGATGCTTTTGACGCACGCCATGGAAGGGCCGCTCACCAGCACATTGTTTTTGCGACCTGTTTGCAGCCGCTGGCCGGGGGCGACCTGCCAACCATCATCCTGTGGAAATTGAACTGCAAATTCGGGGCCTTCAAACGCGTCGAACCCCCAAAAGCCGTGCAGCTGCGCCGCGACGGCGCCTTTCAACCCAGCCGGGTCGAACGATGGCGCGAATATATAGCCGCCCCTGTCCGCACGTGCGACCACGGGCGCCTCGACCACGCGCCCATCCTTATCTGTCATGCGCAATGCCATATTGTGCGCATAGTCGGTGGCAAAGACGAGTGGCGCTCCGTCGACCCCGAATACCGCGCCGGGCCGCGTCGCGCATATGGGCGCGTCGCCGCTCTTGCGCAGCGGAGGTGGTACATTCTTCTCGATCGCGGGCAGTGCGGCGACCAGCACCGACTTGGGCTTGCGAAAGGACGGCGCGCTGTTCAGCAACAAGGATATCGAATGGCCGTTCTGGATTCCCAGAGCGGGCAGATAGTTGAATTCAGGATTGTTGAATGCGCCGAACATGCGCGCAAGGTCGCGCACCACGCCGATATAGGGGCTGTAAAAGCCATATCCGCCCTCTCGGGTCGCGCTCAATTGCAGGGCAAGGTCGGTCGGCGCGCCGATGATCGTTTCGGTCAGCGAATTGCTGTGGATGTCGCCCAGCACAAGGCTGTCCCTGTTTTCCAGGAGGCAGGCGGCCTGAAATTCCACCACTTTCGCCAGGCAATCGGGGTTCAGCTTGACCGCAAGACTGGACGAAAGGACGGGCGCGACATTGCGCAGATATTCCGGGTGCGTATTTTCCTGCGATCGGATGCCCAGGATGAATGCGTTGAGCCTGGTCCGGTCGAGCGACGCCTTGTTGATGTCCTGCGTCACCCGGACGAATTCGCCCGGTCTGCCCCTTACAGCGTCGGAGATCGCACTGAAATCCCCCCGTGTGTCGGGCACCATGAACAGGACAAGCTGACGGGCATGGTTCGGGACGGTCAGCTTCAGCATCCGTTTCTTGTCTGCCTTTTGCCATGTCTCTGCGCTGGCGATCCATTTTTTGGGAGGCGGATTGGTGACTCCGCGCAGGAAAGCGGACACGAGCCGGTAACGGACAGCCTGATCCGGGGGCAGCTTGGCCTCGATACGGACGACGTCGCCGGCTGCAAGAGCCGGAACCTGACCGATCGGCAGGGTGCGTCCTCCCCGACTCACGCTGACAGACAGGTCGGGACCGGCCAGATCGAACGGCGCCGGGTCGGCCGCCGATGCGCGGACGGCCGTCAGGCATGCGGCAATGGCGACCAGGCAGAAACGGAGCGAAGGGATACAGCGACTCATGCTATCTCCCTGCCCCGGATACGGCTTTCGTCAAGACAGAAAGCCAGCTTTTCGGCTTTGCCGCTCTGCAAGAGGGACGGGGTGCGGCCGACGACCCTTTCCTATAACCGCTTGATCGCTGCCAATAGCCTGTCGGCGGTCTTTTCGATCCGAACGCCCGCCGCATCGACGGTTGCGCCGGGTGAACCATCCTCCGCCCGTTGCTCGCTGGCATGATTGCAGGCCGCAACGGTCAATCCAGCGGCAAGGATCGTCAGGGTGGTTCGGGACATGCAGCGCCTTCTCACAGGTTTTCGGCTCAACGCGCTGCAGATGCTCCCGTTCCCATATTCAATCGAGAGAATATAGGCGAGGGGAGGAACGCGCGCTAAAGGGGATGACCATCATTGGCCAAGACAATGGCAGGAGTTTCCCGAATGCTTCCCGCTCGCACCTACAGCGTGACGATCGACCATGACTGGCAGGCGCTCTACGAGTTGATCTGGCGGCCGGAATTTTTCCCGAAATGGGCGTCCGGCCTCGCGGAATCGGAACTTCGCGAAGAGGATGGATGCTGGCTGGCGAACGGGCCGGAAGGTCCCATTCGCATCCGCTTCACGCCACACAATATATATGGCGTGATGGATCATCATGTGGATCTGGGTAGCGGGGATGAGGTTCATGTTCCGCTTCGTGTCGTCGCCAATGGCAAGGGTGCGGAGGTCATGCTGACGCTATTTCGTCAGCCGGGAATGGATGACGATCGGTTCGCTGCCGACATCAAATGGGTCAATCGCGATCTGCGGGCGTTGAAAATGCTGATCGAGGGCGGCGCCTAGCCGCCCGTTGCCGCTTCGCGCCAGCTTCCCTGCGCAATGCCATCAAGCGTCCATTCGCCAATCTGCCACCGCACCAGCCGCAATGTCGGATGCCCCACCGCCGCGGTCATTCGCCGGACCTGCCGGTTGCGGCCTTCGCGGATCGTCAGTCGCAGCCAGCAGTCCGGCACGCTCTTGCGGAACCGAACCGGCGGATCGCGGGGCCAGAGCGCCGGATCGTCGATCCGTTCGACCAGCGCGGGCAAAGTCGGCCCATCCTTAAGCCGCACGCCGCGCCGCAATGCTTCCAGCGCGGCTTCGTCCGGCTCTCCCTCTACCTGCACCAGATAGGTTTTTGGCGTCTTGAACCGGGGATCGGCGATCCGAGCCTGCAACCGCCCGTCGTCGGTCAGCAACAGCAGTCCCTCGCTGTCCAGATCCAGCCGTCCGGCAGGATAGACGCCGGGCTTGTCGATGAACGCCGCCAGCGTGGGACGCAGCGGTCCCGTGCTTTCGTCGGTGAACTGGCACAGCACGCCATAGGGTTTGTTGAACAGGATGAGCGTCATGGCCTCAATCCTCCTCTTCGAACGCGAGACTGCCCTGATCGATCAGCGCCTTGATCAGCGCGGTTGCCTTATGGCTTGCGCCAAGTGCGGGATCGACCTTCAGGATAGCGGCCGCGCCCAATTGTTCCGCCAGACCTGCCGTTTCTTCCGCGCATTCAAAACAATGGCCATCGACAAACAGCAGGACGCCCGCGCCCTGGCGGATGAAGGAAAAGCGGCTGGCCGGATTGCGCTTCAATGGAATGCCTTGCGCCAGCAGCGACTGGACTTCCTCCTGATCGACCGGGTCTTCCGGCCGCCAGTCCGCCTCGGCATATTTTGGCAGGCTGTTATGCATGCCGAACCAGCGGGCGAAGGCGCCGCGGTCTGACAGGGCCTCCATCACCATCGCGTGCAGCCTGTCGAGGGCGGGGGCCGTGATCTCGCCGGGATTGGCCTGAATCGGCAAGGCCGGATCGGCATAGCGATCCTCTTCCGGTGCGGCGTCCGCCTGATGCTCGCACCAGCTTTCGATCAGCTCGGCACGGGACGGCGCGCGAAATCCGATCGAATAGGTCATGCAGTCATCGCCGACAGCCACCCCGTCATGCGCGAAGCAGGGCGGAACATACAGCATGTCGCCCGGTTCGAGTATCCACTCGTCTGTCGCCTCGAAATCGGGGATCAGGCGCAGATCCTCATGCGGCAACAATGGCGTCGCCGAACTGCATAGCGGCCCCACACGCCAGCGCCGCTTTCCCAGCCCCTGAATCAGGAAGACATCATATTGATCGAAATGCGGGCCGACACCGCCGCCGTTGGTTGCGTAGCTGACCATCACATCGTCAATGCGCCAATTGGGCACGAAGCGGAATGGCTCGACCAGCTCAGCGACGGCTGGCGCATGATGGTCCACCGCCTGAACCAGGAGCGTCCACGGGCTGTTCCCCAGTTCACCGAAGCGCGCTTCAGGCAGGGGGCCGCTTTCCATCTTCAGGGCGTCACCGTCCTTTGTGATGAGGCGGGACTCCACCGCTTCTTCACAGGCGAGCCCAGCCAGCTCGTCCGGCTCCAGCGGATTGCGCCATTCGGCCCATGGGTTTCGGATCAGCAACGGGCGTCGTTGCCAATAGTCTCGCAGGAACAGCTCTATGTCGAAATCGGCCAGATACATGCGTCGCCCATGCGCTCACCGCCTGCCGCTGTCAAAGCAGGCTGAAACCTCACGCACGAAAAACGAGTGAAATGCTATTGCTAATTCGTCGCAATATACTAAGGCCTTTCGGGAATTTGATAAGGGGATTTCAAATGAAATATGAGGGCATGATGAAGATCGGCGTCGCGCTTATGGCGTTGGCGGTGGTTCAGCCAGCATGGGCCGATGAAGCGGCATCCCCCGAAGGCGCGGAAGCCAGCAAGGACGGTATTGTCGTAACCGCGCGCTCGGGCACCAAGACTGAAACACCGCCGATCGAAGTTCCGCAGCCCGTCACCGTGATCAACGACCGGACTTATCTGTCGCAGGGCGCGATCAGCATCAGCGATACCGTCCGTTATGCCGCCGGTGTCACGGCAAATGCCTATGGCCGCGATACGCGCGTCGACAGCTTCGTCATTCGCGGCATCAGCGCGCTGCAGTTCCGCGACGGCATGCGCGATATTTTCAGCTATTACGCCAGCATCACGTCGGACCCCTATAATTTCTCGCAGGTGGAAATCGTGCGCGGTCCGGCTTCCGTGCTCTTTGGCCAGGGTTCGATCGGCGGGCTCGTCAACCTGGTTTCGAAGACCCCGACATTCCAGACCGGCGGCGAGCTTTCGGTGGTCTATGGCAGCTATGACCGCAAGGAAGCGATGGGCGATGTGAACGTCGCGCTGTCCGACACGCTTGCTGTCCGCGCCGTGGGCCGGGTGCGTGAAGCGGACACCTATGTCGATAATGTACCCGATGACCGCGTGTTCTTCTCTCCGTCGATCCGTTGGCAGCCGACGCCGGACACGGACATCACGCTGCTTGGGCTTTACCAGAAGGACAAGAGCGGTTCGACGTCCCAGTTCCTCCCGATCGTCGGCACGTTCCGGCCCAATCCGAACAATAGCGAAGCGCTCGATCCCTTCCTGTTCGTCGGCAAGCCGGGATGGGACCGCTATGACGGCCGCATGCTTCAGGGTGGCGGATCGCTGACGCAGCGTTTTGGCGACAATCTCGAGCTGAACGTGAAGGCTCGGTATATCGACAGCAATCTCAGCTATTTCACGCATTATACTGATAGCTACACCAATCCGACCAATCCTTATCTGGATCCCGCCGGGCGCACGATCGGATTATATAGCGACGGCAGCGAAGCTCGGATGAATGTCTTTTCGACCGACAATAATCTGCTGTTCAAGTTCAACACCGGATCGCAGATCGAGCATAAGTTGTTGGTCGGCGTCGACTATAGCTGGAACAAGGTGCGCAAGGTTGGCGGCTATGGCTATGAGGTGATCGACCTCTACGACATCGATTATGATGCGCTTACCATCCCGCTGCTCGACGATTATTCGACGCGGGAATCGCAAAAGCAACTTGGCATCTATGTGCAGGACCAGATCCGCATGTGGGACCGCGTATCAGTGGTGCTGGGCGCGCGGCGCGATCGTGTCACGACGGCAGGATCACCGGTGAAGGACAATGCGACGACATTCCGCGCAGGGATTATCGGAGAGATCGGCGCGGGCTTCTCGCCATTCTTCAGCTATACTGAAAGCTTCCTGCCGATCGCCATGACGGTTGACGGCGGCGGTCCGGCCAAGCCGCAGCGCGGCACGCAATATGAAGCGGGCGTCAAGTGGCAGCCGGAGCCGAACACGATGCTGACGGTAACCGCTTTCCATATCAAGGAAATCAACCGCATCCTTTATGGAGCGGGCAGTTCGGTTACCCAGTCGGGCGAAATCACCACCAAGGGTATCGAGTTTGAGGCAAGTCACAGGCTGCCCGAAGATTTCGAGCTGCTGGTGAATTATGGCTATAATAAGCTGGTGTCGCACGACACCGACTATTTCGACTATCTGCCCCGCCACAATGCGTCGGTATGGGCGACCAAGACCTTCGGGATGGACGACGGCGCGCAGCTTCGGCTGGGTGCGGGCGTCAACTATATCGGCAAGCGTGAGTCGATCGGCCCGGCCTGGACCATTGTGACGCCCAGCTATACGCTGGTGGACGCGCTGGCTGAGATAAACTGGAACAACTGGCGCTTTGCGATTAACGCGACCAACTTGCTGAACAACCAGTATTTCGCATCCTGCCTGTCTCGCGGCGACTGTTTCGTGGGTGCGCCGCGCAATGTCATGGGAACGGCTACTTTCCGCTTTTGATGAGAAGCGCCACGGCGTCGGAACATAGCCCGGCACCGTGGCGCTTCCGCGCTCCTATAGCCTTGCGCCCGCAGCGCTCAGGCATTCCTTCACGCGGGCGGTCGCGAGGCCAAGCGGATCGGTTTCGCCGAGCAGGGCGAAGCTGCCGTTGAGCGCGAAGGTGCAATGACCGTGGACCGTCGCGACCAGCGAGCGCGCCAGGCGAGGGGCGGCATCCCTATGATCCGTTGGCAGGACCGCCGCGACTTCGCGCACGACGATGTCGGTCAGGCGTGCGCGCCGCTGCGCATAATCCTCCGGCATGGGCACACCCTCTGGCAACCGATGGTCGTAGATCGCCATCCAGATGTTCCGGTTTTCCGACGCGAAGCTGAAATAGCCCTCCACCAGCGCAGCGATCCTGTCCTTCGGATTGCGCGCGAGGCGTTGTTCAAGCCAGGCGGCCCACAGGTCGAAGGTGCGCGTGTTGATCGCGGCGATTAGTCGGTCGTAGCTGATGAACAGATTATAGAGTGTACCGACGGAATAGCCGATGCGTTTGGCGACTTCGCGGGACGAGAATTTGGCGAAGCCGCCTTCGGCCATGTGGCGGTGACCCTCGGCCAGGATCAGGGCCTCCAGTTCTTCGCGGCTATGGTCGGATCGCCTGCCCATCCTTAGGTGATAAAACAGGAATTAAACACTGTCTAATTAATTTATTGAACAGTGTATAATTTTGCGTTATCCGGCGTGTCGCAGAATGCGATGCGGCTGCCGCGTGATCGGGTTAACAACGCATCGGAAATTGCGGCATAAGGCGCGAAGGACGGGGTAATCAAATGTCGGCACCTGATCTGTCTTTGCTGGGAAAGCGCCGCTTCGCGCCCCTGTTCGTGGTTCAGTTCCTGGGCGCGTTCAACGACAATCTGTTGAAGTTCGCGTTGCTGTTCCTCGCCAATTTCGGGCTGTATCGCGCAGAACCTGACAAGGCGGAAATATTGGCGACCATCGCCACTGGCCTGTTCATCCTGCCCTATTTCCTGTTTTCCGCGCTTGCCGGGCAACTGGCCGACGCGTGGGACAAGGCAAAGCTGGTGCGGGGCGTCAAGGCGGCTGAAGTCGTCATCATGGGGCTGGCGGTTACGGGCTTCTGGATGGAATCTGTGCCCCTGCTGCTGTCGTGCCTGTTTCTGATGGGGCTGCATTCGACCATCTTCGGCCCGGTCAAATTCTCAATCCTGCCGCAGCATTTGAAGCCCCAGGAAATCATGGGCGGCACTGGCCTGATCGAGGCGGGGACGTTCCTTGCGATCCTGAGCGGTCAATTGCTGGCCGGGGTGATCGCACCCCTGCAAGCCGGGCTGGTCGCAGTCACACTTGCGATTGTCGGCTTCCTTGCCAGCCTGGCGGTGCCGTCCGCACCCACGGTGGTGCCGGGCCTGCGGATCGAGCGCAACATATTCAAGAGCACCTGGCAGATATTGCGGGCGGCACGGCACGGACGCGGCGTGTGGCTGTCGATCCTGGGGATCAGCTGGTTCTTCGCCGTGGGCGCGGTCCTGCTGGCGGAGTTCGCCCCGCTGGTGAGCGGTGTGCTAAAGGCGCGCCAGGAGGTGGCGACACTGTTCCTGCTGATCTTTTCGGTCAGCGTCGCGCTGGGGTCGATGCTGGTGAACCGGTTGCTCGGTGGGCAGGTGTCGGCCCGGTTTGTGCCGGTGGCGGCGCTGGCGCTGGCGGGCTTCATGATCGACCTGTGGCTTTCAACGAGCGGTTATCTGGTGTTGCACCAGGCCGCCGGGATCACCGAATTCGTCCGGTCGGCCGGCAGTTGGCGGATCATGGCCGATCTGGCCGGCATCGCCTTTGCCGGTGGCATGTTCATCGTGCCGCTCTACGCCATACTCCAGACGCACAGCCCGCGAGAGGAGCGGTCGCGCACCATCGCGGCGAACAACATCGTCAATGCGGCGGTCACTGTCGCTGTGGTTTCGGCCGTGACGGCGATGCTGGCGCGCGGCGAAAGCGTGCCGGGCATTATCGGCGTCATGGGATTTGCGACGCTGGTCGTGGCGCTCATCAGTTGCTGGCTGTTGCCGGAAACGGTGATCAAGTCAGTTGTGCGCGGGCTGCTGCGGCTCTGCTACCGGGTGGAGGTGCAGGGCGCTGAAAACATGCCCGGCATCGGCCAACCGGCGGTCGTGGTGGTGAACCATGTGTCCTTCCTCGACGGGCTGCTGCTGGCCGCCTTCCTGCCGGGCAAGCCCACCTTCGCCGTGCATACGCGGATCGCGAGAGCATGGTGGCTGAAACCCTTCCTGCCGCTGTTCGACGCCTTTCCGGTCGATCCCACCAATCCGCTGTCAGCCAAGGCGATGGTCAAGGCGGTGCGTGAAGGGCGGACTTTGGTGATTTTCCCGGAAGGGCGCATCACCGTCACCGGCGCGCTGATGAAGATATTCGACGGTCCCGGCATGGTCGCGGACAAGGCGGACGCGCCGATCATTCCGGTGCGGATCGACGGGGCGCAGTTCACGCCTTTCTCGCGCCTGAAGGGCAAGGTGCGGCTTCGGCGCTTCCCCCGTATTCAGCTGACCGTTCTGCCGCCCCGGCGCTTCACGATAGAGGGCGAGATGACGGCACGGGCGCGGCGGGCGATCGCCGGGCGGCGGCTTTATGATGAAATGAGCCAGATGATGTTCGCGACGTCTGACACGGACAGGACATTGTTCGAGGCGCTGCTGGAGGCGCAGCATGTCCATGGCCGCGGCGCGCTCGTCGTGGAGGATGTGAAGCGCGAACCGCTGAGCTACGGCCGGTTGGTGACGGGCGCACTGGTGCTGGAACGGGCGCTGCGTCCCGCGACGCGGGAGGGTGAAGCGGTCGGATTGCTGCTGCCCAATGTTTCGACGGTGGCGGTGGCCTTCTTCGCTTTGCAGGCGGGCGGGCGCGTGCCCGCGATGCTGAATTTCACCGCTGGCCTGGCCAATCTGAAAGCGGCCTGCACGGCGGCGCAGATCCGCACGATCGTCGCTGCGCGCGCTTTTGTCGAGCAAGGCAAATTGGGCGATGTGGTGGCCGGGCTGGAGGCGGAAGGCGTCCGCTTCCTCTGGCTGGAGGATGTGGCTGCCGGGATCGGGACCGGGGCGAAGCTGCGCGGCCTGATCGCCAGCCGCTTCGTTGGGCGCGCGCATAAGTGGTTGAAGATTTCACCCGACGATGCAGCGGTCATTCTTTTCACCAGCGGGTCGGAAGGGCTGCCCAAAGGCGTGGTGCTGACCCATCGCAATCTGCTGTCCAACTGCCGCCAGCTTGCCGCGCGGATCGACTTCAATTCTTCCGATGTCGTGCTGAACGCGTTGCCGGTGTTCCACAGCTTTGGGCTGACCGGGGGCACGTTGCTGCCGATCTTCCACGGCGTGCGGACGCTGCTCTATCCCAGCCCGCTGCATTATCGGATTGTGCCTGCGCTGGCCTATGACGCCAATGCGACGATCCTGTTCGGCACCGATACCTTCCTGTCGGGCTATGCGCGCATGGCGCATGGCTATGACTTTTATTCGCTGCGCTACATTTTCGCGGGCGCGGAGCGGGTGCGGGACGAAACGCGAAAGGTGTACGCGGAAAAATTCGGGCTGCGAATATTGGAAGGCTATGGCGCGACGGAGGCGGGGCCGGTGATCGCCGTCAACACGCCGATGCACTACCGCGCCGGATCAGTCGGGCGATTGCTGCCGGGGATCGAAGCGCGGCTGGACGACGTGCCGGGCATCGGCGAGGGCGGGCGGCTGTCGATCCGGGGGCCGAACATCATGGCGGGCTATATGAAGGCGGACGCGCCGGGACTGCTGCAACCGCCAGAGGGCGGGTGGCACGATACCGGCGACATCGTGACCATCGACGATCAGGGCTTTGTGACGATCCGTGGCCGGGCCAAGCGTTTCGCCAAGATCGGTGGCGAGATGATCTCGCTTCCCGCCGTGGAGGGCTATGCTTCGGCGCTGTGGCCGGATGCCGATCATGCCGTGGTGACGCGGCCCGACCCGCGCAAGGGCGAGCAATTGGTGCTGTTCACGACCGCCCGCGACGCGAAGGCGGCGGCGCTCCAGGCCTGGGGGAAGGCGAACGGGGTGGCGGAACTCGCCATTCCGCGCGACATTCGCGTGCTGGACGCGTTGCCGCTACTTGGCACGGGCAAGACTGACTATGCGTCGATGACGCAATTGGCCGGCTGATCACCGACCTGCGGGGTCAGACCGGCAAGGCGGTTGTATATTTGGTCATCGACAGGGCGAAATGGGACGCGGCGTTGGCGACATCGGCTTGCCCCAGCAGCGTGTGCATCAGGAACAGATTATAGTCGGCGACATCAGCGACGACGATGCGGAGCAGATAGTCCCACTCGCCCGACATGGAAAAGCATTCGACGATTTCGGGACGGCTGTTCACAAACTCCTCAAAGGCCTGTCGCGCGTCACGAGCATGACTGCGCATGCGAATGTTGCACAGCACGTTCACGCCACGGTCGATCTTCTCCGGGTTGACGAGGCGCACGGAGCCGGTGAGGATCCCGGCGGCCTCAAGCGCCTTGATGCGGCGCCAGCAGGAGGCGGTGGACGCGCCTACCCTGTCAGCAAGCTCCGCATGACTAAGGGTTGCATCGCTTTGGAGCGCTGACAGGATTTTGCGGTCAATCTCATCGATCTGATTGGTGGATTTCATATTTTGTCCAATCACGATTACATCATGCCGAATAATCCGGGATTTCGCTGCATATTGAAACCCCTTTTCGCGGAGATCATGCGATAAGTTCATCATGTCGCAACCAGCCCCACAACGTCCGGCAGGAGCCGCTGAGGACTGGACGATCCCGCAGGATTGGGCAGCCTATACGGCGCAGGATCATGCGATGTGGGACCGGCTGTTCGCGCGTCAGGCAGCGATGCTGCCGAGTAGGGCGGTCAAGGAGTTCATGGACGGCCTTGGCGTCCTTCATATGACCAAGCCGGGGATTCCCGATTTCGACGAATTGTCCGAGCGGCTGATGAAGCTGACCGGCTGGCAGGTTGTGGCGGTGCCGGGGCTGGTGCCCGACCGCCTGTTCTTCGAGCATCTCGCCAATCGCCGCTTCGTGGCGGGGCGCTTTATACGGACCCCCGAACAACTGGATTATCTTCAGGAGCCGGATGTATTCCACGATGTATTCGGCCATGTCCCGCTGCTCGCCCATCCGGTGTTCGCTGATTATATGCAGGCTTATGGCGAGGGCGGCCTTCGCGCCGACAGTCTTGGCGCCATCGATCGTCTGGCCCGGCTTTATTGGTACACGGTTGAATTCGGGCTGATCCGGCAGGGCGAAGATCTCAAACTCTATGGCGCGGGAATCCTGTCATCCTACGGGGAATCGATATTCGCGCTGGACGATCCGTCGCCCAATCGCATCGGCTTCAACCTCAAGCGGTTGATGCGCACCGATTATCGCATCGACGACTATCAGCAGAGCTATTTCGTGATCGACAGTTTCGATGATCTGCTGCGGCAGACGGTCGAGATGGATTTCGCGCCGCTCTACGCGGAATTGCAGCAGGAAAGCGATGTAGGGACGGCAGATGTCCTTCCGCAGGACATAATCTTCAACCGGGGCACACAGGCATATGCCCGACGCAGGAAAGGAGCATGCCTCGCATGACCGCCAATCCGCTTGGCCTGAACGGCTTTGAATTCGTCGAATTTACGTCGCCCGATCCAGACGGGATGGCCGAACAGTTCGGGCGGCTGGGCTTTGTGCCGACGCATCGCCATCCGGTGAAGAACATCACCCGGTACAAGCAAGGCCGTATCAACCTGATGCTGAACCGCGACGACGCAGGGCGGGTCGCCGCCTTTCGCGGGGAGCATGGGCCATCGGCCAGCGCCATGGCCTTTCGCGTCGCCGATCCCGTTGCAGCGATGAAATGGGCGGTCGATCATGGCGCTAAACCAACCGAAGAGGATGACACGGTCATCCAGGGCATTGGCGGTTCCTATCTTTACTTCGTTCAGGACGGTGCGGACCTGTATGCCGACTGGGCGGAATTTCCCGGTTGGCGCGAGGCGGAGGCGGCGAACAGTGTCGGGCTGGACCTGCTCGACCACCTCACCCATAATGTGCGGCGCGGGCATATGCGGGTGTGGAGCCAATTCTACCGCACGCTCTTCAATTTCGAGGAGCAGAAATATTTCGATATCAAGGGGCAGGCGACCGGCCTGTTCAGCCAGGCGATGATCGCGCCCGACCGGGCAATCCGCATCCCGCTCAATGAAAGCCAGGATGACAATAGCCAGATAGAGGAGTTCATCCGCCAATATCATGGCGAAGGTATCCAGCATCTGGCCCTGACCACGGGCGATATTTACGACACGGTTGAAAAGCTGCGCGCGCGGGGCGTTCGGTTGCAGGATACGATCGACACCTATTATGAACTGGTCGACAAGCGCGTGCCCGGCCATGGCGAGGATCTGGAGCGGCTTAAGAAGAACCGCATCCTGATCGACGGCGATGCGGAGAAAGAGGGCATATTGCTCCAGATTTTTACCGAGAATATGTTCGGCCCGATCTTTTTCGAAATCATCCAGCGCAAGGGCAATGAAGGTTTCGGCAATGGCAATTTCCAGGCATTGTTCGAAAGTATCGAACTGGATCAGATCAGGCGCGGCGTCATCTCCGTGGATGAGCGAGGCTGATGTCGATGCCGCCGATCAGCCCGTCTGCTGTGCGCGCGTGAAAACCGCCAGTTGATCGGCGAAGGCACGCTGATAAGCAGGCCGGGCTTCGCCGCGCGCGATATAGGCGACGAGGTTCGGGTAACGCTCCAGCAGCCCTGATCCTGTGAGCCTGCGCAGCACGGTGACCATCAGCAAGTCACCGGCGCTGAACGCGCCATCCAGCCAGTCACTGTCCCCCAGATGATCGGAAAGCTCGCTCAACCGGTGATCGACCCGCTCATCAAGCATCGGCATCCGCGCTTCATACCAGCTTTTGTCGCGCTCCAGATATTTGGGGATTTCGCGCTCGACGATGGGCTGCTCAACGGTGTTGAGCGCGGCGAACATCCAACTGATCGCTCGCGCGCGTGCGTCAGCATCTTGGGGCAGCAACCCGCCATGCCGCTCTGCGACGTGGAATATGATGGCCCCGGATTCGAACAGGATGAGATCGCCCTCCTGATAAGCCGGGATCTGGCCGAAAGGGTGTAGCGTCCGATAGGCAGGTTGTTTGAGCGCGTCGAAAGACAGCAGCCGTACTTCGTATGGTTGGCCTGCTTCCTCAAGCGCCCAGCGGACCCGCATGTCACGCGCCATACCACGACCGCGGTCGGGCGACTGTTCGAAGGCGGTGATCGTGATGGTCATTGTTTCCGGCTCCGGACTGGTTGAACGCGAGCCTAATCCGACGGCCAGTCAATGTCGAACGACAGTCCGGTATAATGTCCAGAAGGCCAGCGCCGGTAACATCGCGGCGGGACCGGCGCTGGCGCCTGCTTTACAGTCCGCTGTTGTAGCGCGACATTTCCTCGCGATAGCGCGCCGTCATTCGGTCCTGATCCGGGGGAGGCAGTTCTTCCTTCAGGTGCAGGAAACGATCATTTTCCTCTTCATAGACGTGATGGGCGACAGCTCCGCGAATATGTTCCAGCTTCTCACGCCAATCCTGGCTGAGAGGATCAAGCGTTTCGAGCAGTGCCAACTGCACCTTGGCCGCCTGCTGCTCTTCATAGGCCATGGCCATATGCGTTTTGTGGCCGCTGGACAGTTGGGGGTAGATCACCGCTTCCTCGGCGCTCGAATGCCCGGTCAGCAGGGCGGCGAGTTTCCGCTGCGCCTGCGTGCGGCTCTGCGCATCGGTGGCGGCCTGCGCCTGTGCGAAGGCTGCTTCGATCTGCTCATGATGGTGCAGGATCTGGTCCAGCCAGTCTCCAGGCGCCGCCGCCGCGCGGGCTCTTTGCCGGGCCTTTATACGGTCCTGTTCGCTTTCGGGCGGTGTGACGGCTGCAACGATCCTGTCGAGTACGGACATGACATGCTCCTTTGCTGATCTGGTTGGCCCATGCCGGTGGACATGGGCCAGGCAAGTCAGCAATCGCCGCAAGGACATGAGGGTTCCCGGTGCGGCTTTTAAAGCGAACGGCCACTAACCCAGATTGCAAAACAACCCGCGCGAATGCCACGAATCGCCAATGGCCACCGCAGTGAGGAACAAATGATTACGGCACCGCTTCTTACCATGTGAGATGGAATTGAGGTGGCTTATCGATGTTGTCCTTCATCCCCTTAAATCTGTTCGACCCGGGCTGCTGGTGATCGGTGCTGGCTGGATATGTCGCGCCCTCTCACTGGAAAAAGGAGACCATGGCAATGACCGCAGGAAGAGGATGGACATTGGCAGGCGCCTGCATGCTTGCGCTTACGGCATGCACGACGGCTACCCCCTACCAGCCGTTGAACCAAGGGCGGACGGCGAGCGGCGGCTATTATGACGAGCAGGTGGAAGCCAACCGTTTCAAGGTGACTTTCGCCGGAAACAGCATGACCTCGCGCGACACCGTCGAACGCTATCTGCTGTATCGCGCGGCTGAACTGACCCGCCAGCGTGGTTATGACTGGTTCGTGATGGCCGACCGTGGAACGGAGCGGAAAAGCCGGACCTATGTGGACCGCCCCTTTGGTCCTGGCCTGTACGGCTATTGGGGTCCGTCGTGGCGCTATTATGGGCGCGGCTTTGGCTGGCGTAGCTGGGATCCCTTCTGGGGCGATCCGTTCTGGGACAGCAATATCGATGTGCGCACCGTCGATCGATATGAGGCGTCGGCCGAAATCGTCATGGGACGCGGTCCCAAGCCTGCCAATGATGTCCGCGCGTTCGATGCGGCGGATGTCCTTGCAAATCTGGGACCGAACATAGCGCGTCCGACCTAGGGCATTTTGGCAACAGCGTGTGGGAAGGGTCGGGAGCGAACCCGGATTATGGCTGGGTGATCAGGCGTCTACCGCCGGGTGATTGAGCAGTTGCCCGGTTTCACGCTGCATGGGGTATGCGCGACGCGTCAGGAAAGCGCCCGCAAGGCGGCCTGGCAGTTCAACGCGCCGCTGTGGTTCACCGATCATGAGTCGCTGACGCGACACCCCGATATCGATAACCCGATCTCTATCTGAATGGGTGGATGGGCAGCGTGGTCGGCGGTGGTTCGGGTGACAGGATAAGGTCGAGCGCTTCAATCGCGATGTTGTCCGAACAGATAGCGACGATCCCGCTATCGACGATCCATTGCATCACGATGCTGTCGTTCAGTAGCTGCCGTTGGTGACGACCACGCTCGCCCCCAGCGTCGTGGAGGGCAGCGGGATGAAGCCTCCGTAGCGCATCATGGGCGACCCGCTCATATCATAGCGCACCTGCACCTTGAACTGCCCGGTCCCGTCCGCCTGCGCCTGGATGTCCGGCGTGCCGCCAGACGACAGCAGCGCGCCATAGCCATCGATCACCGCCTGCGCCCGCGCGCGGGCAAGGGTCGTCCGCTCCGTCGCCGACAGACCAGCCATCGCGGCGCGCGCGCCTTCGGCTGCGGCATGGCGGACGCCCAGCAGCGCCGAAAACCAGAAGGAATAGATGATGATCGCGAAAACGAGCATCAGCAGCGCTGGAGCGATCAGGGCGAACTCCAGCGCCGCCATGCCCCGATCGCAGGCAAGGACCCGGCGGGTGCCAGCCCCTGGTTGAAGGGCAGGCATCCGATCAGCGGGAAACGCTGTTGAACAACGCGGTGAACGCACTGCTCAGGCCATTGGTGAATGTCCCCGCCAGGGCGGTGATCCCCGCCACGATCACGCCGCCCAGCACGGCATATTCCACGGCGGTCAGCCCTTGCTCATCACGCGCCAGACGCTTGATGAATTTACGCGCTGCATCAATAATCATCTTCAGTCTCCTCATCCCTCCGGTCGAAATGGGCGGCGCGCGGAGGGTGTTCGCGCCGCCTGTCTCCTAAATCAGCACAGGCACGCCGCAGCGCGCGCCCGTCACCCACACAGTCGCGTGGCCAAGCTGGATGCCGAGCGCGGCGAGCAGATTGTCGAGCAGCGGATCGACCGCCGTGCCCGCAAGGCCCCCGAGCGGAGCCACAATCCCGCCGAGCAATTGCGAACGCACCGCGCTGGCGTCGCATAGCGGCCAGACGCAAAGGTTCAGCGCCTTCACCTGAAGCCCGTCCGATGCCGTCAGGCTGCCGATCAGCGAGGACAGCAGCGGCCCGGTCTGCGATCCGTTGCCGATGCTGGCGGGACTGCCCGGCGTTCCCGGCCTGCCGATCGTGCCCTGCCCACCCGGCCCGAAGATCAGCGTTCCGCTATTCCCAGTCACCGGCTGCGCGACCGCGCGGGCGTCTGCGGTGACGAGGTTCAGGACGTTCAGGATACGGGCGGGCGCGATGTCATTCGCGGACAACGGCGGCATCGGGCGGCTCATGGCATTGGCGGGAGCCTGGCCGATATAGGCGTTCACAAGCCCGGAACTCGCCAGCACGCTGACCCGGCTGTCGCGGGCCTGTTCCGCCGTGCTGGCGCACTCTATGGCGGTGATGTCTGCGCGCGCGGCTGCGATGTCGATCAGGACCGGCACGGAATCGACGCTAACGCCCAGGATGGAAAGGTTCAGCCCCAGATTAAGCTGCAAGCGCAACGCCGATGTGCTGGCGCTCGTCTCGCCCGCCGGTCCAAAGGAAAAGCGCGGCCTGTCCACGGGGCCGGTGGCGACCGCCGCGATCCTGACCGTGCTGCCCGCCGCAACCCGGCTGACGGCGTCGGACAGGTCGATGGCGCCATTGCCCGCCTGCACGGCAAATGTGAAAAGCTGATAGGCGTTCAGCCCCGCGCGCAGGCCGGGCTGCTCGTCCGCCTCGCTGACCGGCATGTTCTTCCACACGCCCAGCCCGAACAGACCCTGCAACGGCACGGAATAGCCGTTGCTCACCAGCCCTGCGACAAGGGTGAGCGTTGTCGCGGTGGCCGGTTGGTCAGCCGCGCTCGCCGCCGCGAGCAGCAAGTCGCGCAATCCCACGCTGCGGTTGGTCAGGTCATCATAGGTGCCGCTTTCCCCGACCCGGCTCGCCAGCGCGTCGAAGAAGCGGCCCGCATCGACATGGCCGTCCATCAGCGTCTGGATGTCGCCGCTATTCAGCCGCAACTGAATGCCGAGCAGCGCGCCGAGCAGGTCGTTCACGCTCGTAACCAGCGAATTGGTGACAGTCAGCACGCCTGAACTGACGCCCACCCCCGCCTCATCAATACGTGCCGCCGTCGCCGTGGCGGCAAGGTCGGGAATGGGGCTGGCCGCGCCCAGCACGCGGGTCAGGAACTGGCGGCTGGGCTTGCCCGTGCGGAGGCGCACGGCGTTCACCACGCCGTTGCCGGGACAACGGGCAAGGCTGGGGTCGAAGCGCTGCTGGCTCGTCAGCCGCGCGTCGGGGCAATAGCGTCCCAGTTCGACCGATTGCAGAATGGCCGGGTCATATCCGTTACGGCCAAGGCTTTGCTGCGCGCGCGCCGTTGCCTGCGCCGGATACATGGCAGCCGCCAGCGCGGCCGCTTCGGTTGCCGCCCGGAGGTCGCGGTTCGATGTATAATACAGCCCTGCGTCCAGCGCCAAACCCGTCGCTCCGACCAGCGAAGCGCCCAGCACGGCGATCATCGGCGCGACCACGCCCTGCCTGTCGCGCCAGAGGGAAGAAAGGCGCCTGTGCGTCATTGCCCCGCCACACCGTCCTGATCCGATGGCCGGGGCGGCCGCTGCCCGATGGATTGCAGATAGCGGGTGCGGACAATCGCCGCCTCTTCCGCGCTCAGGCCAGTGCTGCCCGGCTCACGCGGCGGCGAGCGGAGCTGCGCTTCAACAACGTGGCGGGCCTCATCCTGCATTGGCGGCACGGGGGTGGAGGCGAGGAGGAAAAGGCAAAGCATCAGCGTTCCTTCCTGATGGACAGGCGGGTGGCTTCGGCGACGATCTGGCGGCGGATCATGTCGCGCTCGCGCCCATCGCGAATGTGATTCAGCAGGGCTTGGGCCTGTATTTCCCGGCCGTCAGCCATGAGCGCGAGGATCAGATTGTTGCGAACGACCGGTGCTGCGGGCGCCAGGTCCAGAGCGCCGCGCAGGCTTTCGATGGCATCGTCGGCAAAACCCGCGCGCATCTGCGCATAGCCCAGCGCGTTGCGCAGCATCGGATCGGCGGGGCTTGCCGCCACCGCCTGCCGATAAAAGCCGATGGCTTCCGGCCAGCGTTCACGCGCGGCCAGTAGGTGCCCGCGCACCGCGCCGCCACCGCCATCGGGCAGCGCCGCCGCAGCCGCTTCCGCCCCGTCCAGATCGCCAAGGTCGAGCAGCGCGTTCACCCGCAGCACGCGCGCATCGACGTCGCCCGGATAGCGGCGGTCAAAATCGTCGAGATAGGCGATGGCGGCGCGCGGGCGGCCATCGGCCCGCGCCTGATGGATCAGTTGCAGGTACAGGCCGCGCGTCGATCCCGGCATATCGGCGGCGGGGGCGGCGGCCAGCATCAGGGGGATAAGCCAGATCATTGCGCGCTCGCCCGCAGCGTGTCGAGGATCGCGACCACCGGCGGCCCGCCCAGCACGATGAACAGCGCGGGCATGAAGAACAGGATCATCAACACGACCATCCGCACCGTGATGCCGCCCATTGCCTCGCGTGCGCGGGCTACCCGCCGCTGGGTAAATTCGCGCGCAAATTCACGCAACGCCGGGGCCAGCTCGATGCCCTGGAACATCGCCTGACTGAACAGCGCGGCCAGTTCCTTCGCACCGTTTACCGCCACCCGCGCCGCCCAGCGGTCGAGCGCCAGTTCATAACGCATGCCCCGATCGAGATCGGTGACCAGCAGGCCGATCAACGCACCATGATGCGGCACGGCAATCTGCTCGTCGCGGGCGATGGAGCGGAAACATTGATCCAGCGACACGCCGCTTTCCAGCATCATCAGCATCAGGTCGATCAGGAACGGAAATTCCGCCGTGATCCTGCGCGCCCGCGCCGAAGCCATCATCGTCAACACCTGCCGCGCGCCGACAAAGACCAGGCCCGCAGCGATCAACACCAGCAACGGACGCGCCAGCCATTCACCCCAGACAAGGCGGCTGACCAGCATCATGGTCAGTGCCGCCGCGCCTGTAGCGCCAAGCCGCAGCCACAGGAAATGATTGACCGCCCGCGCATCCTGATAGCCTGCCAGTTGCAGCTGCCGTTCAAGCGTGGACCGATCGCGCCCTTCCGCACCCAGCAGCCGGGGCAGGCGGATCGCCGCCTTGCCCGAACCGGCCGTGGCGGGCGCCAGTCGTCCAAGCCGCGCTTCCAGCCGCCGGTCGGTCACCAGCATGCGCGCGCCCGCCACGGCAATGCCGACGCCAAGCAGGGCCATGATCAGGCAGGACAGAAAAATGACCGGGGGCATCAAAAAGCCAACCGCATGACGCGGCGCATGACCAGCATGCCGACCGCCTGCAAAACGACCGCGATGATCGCCATCTGGTGCCCCCGCGCATCCGACAGGAAGAAATCAACGTAAGTCGGATTGGACGCCATCAGCAGCGCCATCGCCACCAGCGGCATGGCGATCAGCACGCGGGAACTGACCTTGGCCTCCGATGTCGCGGCCTTCAGTTCGCGCGCGATGCGCACCCGTTCCCGCAGGATCGCCGACAGGTTCGACAGGACCGCACTGACCGAACCGCCATAGCGGATATTGGTGCGTATCGCCGCTGCCAGCATCGACATTTCGGGAACGCGCAGCCGGTCGGCAAGCTGCTGCATCGCCTCGCTGACCGGAGCGCCCAGTTCAAGGCGGCGGGCGGCCGGAGCCAGATAGCTGCGCACGATGCCGGGCGCTTCGGGCAGGGATCGTTCCAGCGCCTGCGACAGCGAACTGCCGACCGCCTGCATCTGGCGCACCGCGTCGATATAGAAGGGCAGCGCCTCCACCAGCGCATCGACCCGCCGCTGCGCACGCCGCCTGATCCACCAGAACAGGGCCAGCGGGGGCAATGGCAGCAGTATGATCGTCATCACCGGCCCGCCGAGCAGCAGCAGGAACAGCATGTATAGCGCCATCGCCCCGGCGAAGATGCCGATCGCGCGGGTGGTGATTTCAACCTGCGCGCGGGCGAGCAGCGGCGCGGCGAGGCCGGGCGCGGACAGGCGCTTGCTATGTTGGACCAAAGGCGCGCTGCCGGGCGCGAGTGCCGCCAGCCGGCGGTTGAGCCGTGCCCGCTCGCGCGCCCGCAGCACCAGCACAGGCGTCGCCGCCGCGATCATCGTCAACAACGCGAGCAGCAGGAACGCCACGCCCTTCAGCATGATGCCCGCCCTATGACGCCCGGCACATAATCGCGCAGGCGCGCCGCGAAATGGGGGCGGGGGGAAAGGGTGCGGAATTCGCCCAGGCCCGACATGGCGGGCTGCTCCTGAAAGCTGAAAAGCTCGTTGAAGGAATAGGCTTCCCCTTCGATCCCCGTAACCTCGGTGACGCCGACGATGCGGCGGCTGCCGTTGGACAGGCGCTGGATATGCACCACCAGATGCACGCTGCTGGCGATGAAGCGGCGGATGGCGCGGATGTCATTCTGCAACCCCGCAAAGCCGAGCAGCATTTCCAGCCGGGCAAAGGCGTCGCGCGGCGAATTGCCGTGCAGCGTCGCCATCGAACCGTCATGGCCGGTGGACATGGCCTGCAACATCTCCACCACCTCCACCCCGCGCACCTCGCCCAGGATGATGCGGTCGGGCCGCATCCGCAGCGCATTGCGCACCAGTTCGCGCGCGCTGATCTCGCGGCTGCCATCGACATTGGGCGGCCGGGTTTCCAGCCGCACGACATGATCCTGCCGCAACTGCAATTCGGCGGCATCCTCTATGGTAATCAGCCTTTCCCGGTCGCTGATGAAATGGGACAGCATGTTGAGCAACGTCGATTTGCCCGCGCCCGTGCCGCCGCAGATCAGGATGTTGAGGCGCGACCGCACGGCGGCGGCGAGGTAGGCGGCCATATCGACGCTCATCACCTGCCGGTTGATGAAATCCTCGATCTTGAGCGCCTGCATACGGAACTTGCGGATCGACAGCATCGGGCCGTCCAGCGCAACCGGCGGGATGACGATGTTGACCCGCGATCCGTCCGCCAGCCTTGCGTCCACATAGGGGCTGGCCTCATCGACGCGACGCCCGATCGGCCCGACGATGCGCTGGATGATGTTCATGAGGTGGGCGTCGTCGCGAAAACGCCGGTCTGCCTTTTCGAGCAGCCCGCCGCGCTCGACATAGATGGTGCCGGGTCCGTTGACGATGATGTCATCCACGCCGGGGTCGCGCAGCAACGGCGCGAGCGGGCCAAGCCCCGCGACCTCATCTTCCACATCTTCGATCAGCAACAGACGTTCCGCCGCATTGAGCGCCAGCTGGCCTCGCCTGCTGCGGCTGGCGATCACCTGCTCGATCTCCTCGCGCAGCGCCCGCGCACCCAGTTTTTCCGCCGTGCTGCCGCGCGCTTCCAGTTGTTCGATCACCTGGGCGCAAGTCTGGGCCTTCACCGCCTGATAACTGTCGCTCATCCGCTGCGTGGCGGGCTGGGCAATCGGTGCTGCGCGCGTGGGGGCACGGGACGGGCTGTCCTCGAAAAGCAGGCTCATGCCGTCCGCTCCAATGGCCGCTGGAGCAGTCGGCGCAGGCGATCGAGGCTGGTTGCGGATGGCCGCGCCTCCACATCGCAGGCTTGCTTGATCGCGCGCATATAACGGTCCGCGCCTCCCTCCATGGCTAGCGGTCGGCCCGAATTGAGCGCGTTGCGCACCCGTACCTGATCGACTGGAAGAGGCAGGACGCTACCGGCCTGAAGCACATCGCCCATGCGACGGCTGTCGAGCAATATGGCGGGCTGGTGATCCCACACCAGCAGGCGCGTCTTGGTCAGCACCGTTTCATCGCTACCCATCCGCTCCAGCAGGCGGCGGCACGCCTCCATCTCGCGGATCGACTGGGCGCAGAGCAGTTCGATACGGTCGGCCAGCCCCGCCAATGTCCGCAGCAGCCCGCTATGCCGCAGGCTTCCTGCGCACAGCACCACATCGCCGCAACAGGCGCGGAGCAGGCGGATCAGCGCGGCGATGTCGGCAGGCGCAATTCCCGCAGGCTCGGTCCCCGAACCACCGTCCAGCGTCAGCAGCATCAGCCCGCTCGGCTCATGCCGCGCCAGCGTGTTGGCCAGCAGGCTCGCGTCCAGCCGCTCTATATCGGCAATGGCCGACGCCAGCCCATATGTCACCGGCAGGTCCAGATAGGCTTCGGCGGCGCTGGTCGGCATGGTGCAGTCGATCAGCAGCGTCGATGAACCCGCCCGTGCGCGCGTTACCGCCATGTCGGTGGCCGCCATCGCCGCGCTTTCCGGGTCCGCGCCCAGCACCAGCGTCAGGCGGCCTCCACGGCCATGGTCGGCGACGGACTGGTTGAGCAGCCGGCCCAATATCGCCGCGATCTCCGCTTCCCCTGCGGCGCGCGCGATGACATCGGCAGCGCCGGAGCGGATGGCATGCAGTATCTGGTCCGCGCCTGTCTCGTCGGTGACAAGGACTATCGGCCGCCCGCCTGCGTTCTCCCCCACGGTGCCCAGCGCGGCGGCGAGCGACCTTTCAGGCGGGATCGCCTCGCGGTCCATGACGATCACGCATGGCCCGTCCAGCATGTCCGGCGCGATCGACTGGACCAGTTCGACGGTTGCGCGGCCCTGCATGGCGTCGCCGATGCGCTGGGCCAGGCTGCGGTCGATGGACAAAAGGATGATGCGGTTCATGTCAGGGCCTCACCACGCCAAAGGGAACGACCGGGTCCTTGGTGTCGAGCAGCGATCCGGGGAGCGCGGGCAGGTCCTTCGGCTGGACCGGCCCGACGAGGCGCGGCGTGGCGACGATCACCAGTTCCTGCCTTTCCTTCTGCGTCTGCTGCCGCCGGAAAAACGCGCCGATCACGGGGATGTCGCCCAGGATCGGAGTCTTGTCGCGCGTGGTCGACTGGCTCGAATAGCTGAGGCCAGCGATGACGAAGCTCTGCCCGCTGCCCAGCTCCACCGTGGTCTCGGCGGAACGGCGGCGCAGCCCCGGCACGACATAGCCCTGCAACTGCACGCCGCTGCCATAGTCCAGTTCGCTGACTTCCGGCGCGATCTTCAGCACGATCTGGTCGGGCGACAGCACATAGGGCGTCACCGACAGGCGGACGCCGAATTCCTTATACTGGATCGAAATGGCGTTGCCGGTCCCCGACGCCTGCGGCACCGGCACGGGTATTTCCCCGCCCGCCAGGAAACTGGCCTGCTCCCCGGAACGCACCAGCAGCGTGGGCTGCGCCAGCAGTTCTGACAGGCCGTTGGACGACAGGGCGCTCAGCACCGCGTTGATCCCCCGATTGGGCGCGGACAGGAACAGGTTGAAGGCGTTCTGGATCGGCACGCTCGCATCGATGGATGATGCGCCCGATCCGAAACTGGCGCTGTTGAGGCTGCTGGGCGAAATGACAGCGCCCTGGATGTCGCCGCTCAGTTTGGAAAAGTTGAAGCCCAGCGCCTTGAGCGTGGAGGCGGAGACGGCGGCGAATTGCACATCGACGGCTACCACCTGTTCGCCAGCGATGATGCGGGGACCGGTCATCGTGCGGGCATCGCCGCCCACCGCATCGGTCACACTCAAAAGTGTCTCGGACATCAGCGCGCCGTCACGGCCAAAGACGCTGACGGCCGCCTCCCCCGCGCCGATGCCAGTGACGCGCAGCGAGTGGGGGGTCGGGGCCGCGACGGCGATCACATGGTCGCGATCCACCTCGATCCGGCCGATGGGACGGGGATAGGTGAGCGTGCGCGTCTGCCGGATCGACAGCGGCTTCTGGTCCTGCGCCAGAGCCGATGGGGAAGTGGCCGCCGCGATCAACGCCACGGCGATGACAAGGGGTCTCAACGCGTGCCGCTCCCGGAATAGAGGGTTTCGCGCCTGTCGCCGACGACCAGCTCGATTGGCTGACGGGCAGGTGCGGACACCCGCGCCTGCACTGAACGTGGCGCGGCCCGGGGGGGCTGTGCCGACGCGTTGGACGCGGGATCGGGACCGCGCGAGGCGGCGGTCGCCACCGCAACCTGTGCGCTGTCCACCGGGTTGCGAAGTGAAAGCGTGAGCGCGCCGGTGCTCTTGGCCAGCGACAGGATGGAAACCTGTTCCGGGCTGAGCGCCAGTGTCACCGTCCGTGCGGGCGGCGGCGGCGCGGACAACTGGCCCTCGCTGTTTGATGCCGGTTGCGTCCCCAGCACCGCGTCGCCGACGGCCAGCACCTGCACCAGTTGCAACAATGTCTGGGCGCGGCTGCGGCCCGATCCCCGTGCCCCGCTGATCGCGTCGGCGCCCGGATAGACGACCTGCACATCGACGCGGTCACCGGGCCGGACCAGCCCGGCGACGGCAATCTCCGCCGTCGTGTCGATGCTGATTGCCCGCATGCCGACAGGCACCCGGATTGCGAGCTTTTCCTCCCCGCCAACGGCCTCGCGCGGGATCAGCGCGCCAGCGGAGATGGTTCGGGTCGCGACCTTGCCGATCAGTTCAGCAGGGGTCGCTACCGATGGGTTGCGTGCGGGATCGGCGGCGGCGTTGCGGATCATCGCGGCGGTGATCGTTTCACCGGTCTGGATCGGGCGCGCGGCGGCGGCCAGTATGACCGCCTGCGCCTGCGGCTTCATCGCCTCCGACGATGCGGGCGGCACGGCGGCGGCGGACGAGCGTTCCATCTCGCGCAGGCCAAGCAGCAGGAACAACAGGGCGGCCAGCGTCCCTCCCACCATCATGATCCTGGCTTTCCACCCCAATTGCATCATTCCCCCTGGTCTTGCGTCCACGCAAAGCCGCCCCACCTCCGAGGCGGATGAGACCCGTTCGGCCGAAATTCCTATATGTTCCGGGCGGATGAGGGGATCGAAGATGAAACCGAAATGACGGGATCGGTCGGCAAATATTGCCGACTATTAACCTGTTGGCCGTGGCTTTGCGCGCAAGTCCATCCGCAACGGCTTTTCCTGCGCGCCGCCGATCAGGTCGGAATGTTCAAAATGGTGCGAAATCTTTGCGCAGGGCCTTCAATTTGCTCCAGTCAGTGGGCCAGCAGCAACGGAATATGAACGTCACGCAGCATGGAACGGGTGACGCCGCCAAATACCAGTTCACGCAGGCGACTGTGGCCAAAAGCGCCCATCACCATCCAATCCGGCTTTATCACGCCGATGGCCGCCTTCAGCGTCGCTTCCACCGTACGCCCGTCCTGCGGCCAGCTGTGAAATTCCGTCTTGATGCCATGGCGGGCCAGATATTCCGGCGCGCCGGTCGCGGGGAAGGGGAATTTCCCGGCTTCCTCGACTGTTACCACATGCACCTCTTCCGCCTGTTTCAGCAGCGGGACCGACAGGCGCAGCGCCGTCGATGCTTCCTGCGACCCGTCCCACGCGACCAACGCCCGGCCCATAACCATCATTCCGCGCGCGCCCTGCGGCACGGCCAGCACCGGGGTGCGGCCTCCCAGCGCCAGGTCGGCGGCGATATGCAGCGGATCGTCCATTTCCCGGCGCGGGCCGGCGGGCAGGGTCACGACCATGAAGTCGCACAGCGCCGAAGCGGACAGCAGCCCGTTGACGACGTCGCCGTCCACTTGCCGCCAGTCCCAACTGACGTCCTCGCGCTGCAATCGCTGCTCCATCCGCGTCCGCATCCGCGCATCTATCTCGTGTAGTTCGGCCATCAGCGTGGGCGCCATCGACATTCCGCCATAGATGTCGCCCGTCATCAGGTTCGGCATGGCCGTCACCTGGACGCAATGGATGTGGGCAGGCGCCGAACGCGCAATATCGCAGGCGGCCTGCAACCGGCTTTCCATGCCGCTGTCGTCGTGGATGTGGAGCAGAATGGATGTCATCGCACGTCTCCATGACCTGTTGCTTGCCTATCCTTATATCCCATTTTGGGTGAAGGCGGGACATGCCATTTATGTCCAGAGCAGCGGCGCCGTGGCCGGGAGCGGCCCGAATATCCTGCCCTTTGGGGGCTTATTGCGCGCTAATCCAAAAGTGCTGCGATAAAAATTTTGTAATTGTCCAATAAGATGGGCCTGTTTTTGCCGGCTCGTGCGTATTATATTCAGATCATGGCTACTGCGGCGGGAGTCGTCAGTGACGAAAAGCGAACTGTTTTCGAGTTTCACGCGGAATTATGACGAACGGCGACAAGCCGAGATGTCAGTCGAGGATTATTTGCTGGGATGCCGCAATGATCCTCTGATGCACGCATCGGCGCCGGAACGCCTGCTGGCGGCGATCGGCGAGCCGGAAATCATAGACACCTCCCGCGACCAGCGGCTTGGGCGGATCTTCATGAACCGCACCATCCGCCGGTACAAAAGTTTCGCCAATTTCTACGGCATGGAATCGACGATCGAACATATCGTCAGCTTCCTGCGCCACGCCAGCCAGGGGCTGGAGGAACGCAAGCAGATCCTCTACCTCCTCGGCCCGGTCGGCGGCGGCAAATCCTCGCTCGCCGAACGGCTGAAGGCGTTGATGGAAACGCACCCCATCTACGCTCTGAAGGCGGGCGATGAAATCAGTCCAATCTTCGAAAGCCCTCTCGCGCTGTTCGACGCGGAAACGCATGGGACCATGATCGAGGACGGCTATGGCATCCCCCGCCGCTGCCTGACCGGCATGATAAGCCCATGGGCGCGCAAGCGGATGGACGAGTTTTCCGGCGACATTTCCCGGTTCAAGGTGGTCCGCCTGATGCCCTCGCGCATGCGGCAGATCGCCATCGCCAAGACCGAGCCGGGCGACGAAAACAATCAGGACATCAGTTCGCTGGTCGGCAAGGTCGACATCCGCAAGCTGGAAATGCTCTCGCAAAATGATCCCGACGCCTACAGCTATTCGGGCGGGCTTAACCGCGCGAACCAGGGCATGCTTGAATTTGTCGAGATGTTCAAGGCGCCGATCAAGATGCTCCATCCGCTGCTGACGGCGACGCAGGAGGGCAATTATATCGGGACCGAAAATATCGGCGCGATCCCCTTCAACGGCATCATCATGGCGCATTCCAATGAATCGGAATGGTCGAATTTCAAGAACAACAAGAATAACGAAGCCTTCATCGACCGTATCTACGTCATCAAGGTGCCCTATGCCCTTCAGGCGACCGAGGAACGGCATGTCTATGAAAAGCTGCTGCGGGAATCGGACCTGAGCAAGGCGCCCTGCGCGCCCGGAACGCTGGACATGCTGGCCCGCTTTTCCGTGCTGACGCGGCTGCGCGAGCATGAGAACAGCAATCTCTATTCCAAGATGCGCGTCTATGACGGCGAAATGCTGCGGGAAATCGATCCGCGCGCCAAGAGCCTTCAGGAATATCGCGACGCCGCTGGCGTGGATGAAGGCATGTCGGGCACCTCGACCCGCTTCGCCTTCAAGGCGCTGTCCGCGACCTTCAACCATGACGGCAGCGAGATCGCGGCAGACCCCGTACACCTCATGTATGTGCTGGAAGGCATGGTGCGGCAGGAACAGTTCCCGGCCGAGACGGAAGCCAAATATCTGGAGTTCATCAAGGGCGAGCTGGCGCCCCGCTATGCCGAATTCATCGGTAATGAAATCCAGAAGGCCTATCTGGAATCCTACCATGATTATGGCCAGAACCTGTTCGACCGTTATGTCGCCTATGCCGATGCGTGGATAGAGGATCTGGACTTCAAGGATCCCGATACCGGGCAGTTGCTGGACCGCGAAGTCATCAACCAGGAACTGACCAAGACCGAAAAGCCCGCGGGGATCGCCAATCCCAAGGATTTCCGCAACGAAGTCGTCAAGTTCGCCCTGCGCATGCGGGCGAGCAATGACGGGCGCAACCCCAGCTGGACAAGTTACGAAAAGATCCGCGAGGTCATCGAAAAGCGGATGTTCAGCCAGGTGGAGGATCTGCTGCCGGTCATCAGCTTCGGGTCCAAGAAGGACGGCGACACCGCAAGCAAGCATGACGAATTCGTCGCGCGCATGATCGAGCGGGGCTATACCGAACGACAGGTCAGGCGTCTGGTCGAATGGTATATCCGCGTCAAGCAGGCCGGATAAGGGAGGCGCGCTCTTTTTGGAGGTGTTTTGGCCGCAATGCACATAGTCGACAGACGGCTGAACCCCGGCGGCAAGAGCCTGGTAAACCGGCAACGGTTCCTCAGAAGGGCGAAAGCCTATGTCAGCCAGGCGGTGCGCGACAGCCTGAAGGACCGCAGCATCAAGGATCTCGCCGGGGAGGGGGAAATCACCATCCGGCGCGACGCGATCCACGAACCGACCCTCCATCGCGCATCCCAGGGCGGCAATCGCGAACGGGTATTGCCGGGCAATCGCGAATTTCTGGAAGGCGACCGGATCAAGCGCCCGGACGGCGGCGCTGGCGGCGGATCGCAGGCGGGGGAGGGTGAAGATCAGGATGATTTCCGCTTCGCGCTCAGCCGCGAAGAGTTTCTGGATCTCTTCCTTGAAGATCTGGAATTGCCCGACATGGCCAAGAAAAAACTGGTCGCGGGCAAGGTCGAAGGGGTCAGGCGCGCGGGCTATTCCACCATCGGCAACCCGTCCAACCTCTCCGTCCCCCGCACGATGCAAAAGGCGATGTCCCGCCGCATCGCGCTGCGTCGCCCCAGCGGCGCGGACCTTGATCGCATCGACGAAGCCATCGCCGAGATAGAGGCGCGCGCGCCGCCGCTGCCCGATGATGCCGTGGCGCTGGAAAAGCTGCGCGAAGAGCGGGCGCATATCATCCGCCGCCGCAACGTCATCGCTTATATCGACCCCGTCGATCTGCGCTTTCGCCGTTTCGAACCCGTGCCGCGGCCCGTGGCGCAGGCGGTGATGTTCTGCCTGATGGACGTGTCCGGTTCCATGACCGCGCATATGAAGGATCTGGCGAAGCGCTTCTTTGCGCTGCTCCATCTGTTCCTGTCGCGCTGTTACGAACATGTCGATGTCGTATTCATCCACCATACCGACCGCGCGGCGGAGGTGGATGAGGAAACTTTCTTCTACAGCACGGTGACCGGCGGCACATTGGTATCCAGCGCGCTCGACAAGCTGCTGGAGGTGGTGAAGGACCGCTACAGCCCCGCCGACTGGAATATCTATGTCGCGCAGGCGTCGGATGGCGACACGCTGGCGTCCGACAATGCGCGCGTCGTCGGCCTGATGCAGGACCAGATCCTGCCCTTTTGCCAATATTTCGCCTATCTTGAGGTCGGGCGGGAGGAATTCGTCTCGATCGAAACGGCAACCTCCAGCACGGGTCTGTGGGAAGCCTATGCACCCGTAAGTGAAAGCCACCGCCATTTCGCCATGCGCAAGGTGTCGCACCGCCGCGAAATCTATCCCGTCTTCCGCGAACTGTTCCAGCGGCGCGGCGTCGGTGAAAGGGCCGGCGCTTGACCGGAGCGCTCGCCCCGGCGCCGCTGTTCACGGGCAGCGATTGGGATTTTCCCCTGATCAACCGCATCTATGAAACGGTGGAGCCGATCGCGCTTCAGGAAATGAAGCTCAATATCTATCCCAACCAGATAGAGATCATCAGCGCCGAACAGATGCTGGACGCCTATTCGTCGATCGGCATGCCGCTTTTCTACAAACACTGGTCCTTCGGAAAGCAGTTCGTCACCAATGAAATGCTGTATCGAAAGGGGTTGCGCGGCCTTGCCTATGAACTGGTGATCAACAGCGATCCCTGCATCAACTATCTGATGCAGGAAAACAGCGCGACGATGCAGACGCTGGTCATCGCCCATGCCGCGTTCGGCCATAATCACTTCTTCAAGAATAATTATGTCTTCAAGCAATGGACCGATGCCGAGGGCATTCTGGATTATCTGGAGTTCGCAAAACGCTACATCACGCAATGCGAGGAGCGTCATGGCCAGCTCGCGGTGGAGCGGGTGCTGGACGCGGCGCACGCGCTGATGAACCAGGGGGTGCATCGCTATCCCCGCGTCCGCCCGCGCGACATGAAGGAGGAGGCCGAGCGCGAGGCCGAGCGGCAGGCCTATCGCGACCGCATCTATGACGACCTGTGGCGCACCGTGCCGGTCGGCGCGAAAGCAGCGTCCGTGCCCCGCGACCAGCGCCGCGCCGCCCTTGGCCTGCCACAGGAAAACATCCTCTATTTTCTGGAAAAGACCGGCCCCCGGCTGGAAAGCTGGCAGCGCGAGATATTGCGCATCGTCCGCCTGATCGCCCAATATTTCTATCCGCAGCGCCAGACCAAGGCGATGAATGAGGGCTGCGCCACCTATACCCATTACCGCATCATGACGATCCTGCACGACCGTGGCTGGCTGACCGATGGCGCGTTCATGGAATTCATCCAGTCGCACACCAATGTCGTCTACCAGCCGACATATGATTCAGGACATTTTGGCGGCTTCAATCCCTATGCGCTCGGTTTCGGGATCATGTCGGACATAGAACGGATCTGCATGGACCCGACGGACGAGGACCGCGACTGGTTCGGTGACATTGCCGGGTCTCGCGATCCGGTCGAGGTATTGAAGGACATCTGGGCCAATTATCGCGACGAAAGTTTCGTGTCGCAGTTCCTCAGCCCGCATCTGATCCGGCAATGGCGCCTGTTCCAGTTGCTCGACCGGGAAAGCGAACCGGACCTGCGGGTAGAGGCGATCCATGACGAGCGCGGCTATCGTCGCATCCGCCGTGCGCTGGCGCGCGAACATGATATAGCCCGGCAGGAACCGGATATTCAGGTGGTCGATGTCGATCTGGCCGGAGACCGCACCTTGATGCTGGAGCATGCCGTCACCGACGGCGTGGTTCTGGACGCATCGGATGCGACGCTGGTGTTGCAAAGCCTCGCCAACCTGTGGGGCTATGAAGTCGCGCTCAGCGAAGTGGATGTGGAAAGCCGCAAGGAACTGAAAAGCCATCGTTGCCAGCCGCAACTAGGATGGATCGGCTGAACCGGTACGCCCTGTCGGCAGGCCATCGGGCGCGGTGAAGATTCCATTTCCAAAGTGGTGGCGAAAAGCGTAAATTCTGCCCGGTTTTCGCGAGCGGTTCCGGGCTTGGTCGCAGCTCAAGCGGTTGGACGGGAAGGCTCGCTTGAGAGCAGGAGAGCATTTTCATGACGCATGCCCTCAATGCACAGGAATGTCTCGAACGGGCCCGGATGCATGAACAGCTTGCGGCGACGACCGCCGATGCTTCCGCCCGGATGATGCACCAGGCCATGGCCGCCGAATTCCGCCGTCGCGCGGCGATGGGCGGGATGGACATGGCGCGTCAGGTGGTGAACAAACCGATCATCGAACTGTGCCCGCCGGTGGCGTGACGGCGCTTCAGGCCGGCGGCGAAAACGCCTCGCTCAGCCGCAGCAGATAGACGTCCATGATCCACCCATGACGCTGGCGCAGCAGCGCGCGGCGTTCGATGATGTCAGGCCCCACCGTCGCCAGCGGACCGTGGGCAAGCGCCTGATGCTCCATCCCCAGATATGCGCCCCACCAGATGTCTATCCCTTCGGTCGCCAATGTCTGAAACGCGCAATGCCCGTCCAGCATCACGACAATGTCGCGCACGCCCTTGGGCCATCCCTGCTCGCGCAATTGCCTGCCCGTGGTGATCAGCACCGGGTCGGCCAGGCGGTTGAGGCAGATGCCGTGCGCGGCGGTCAGCGCCTGGATGCTGGTTATCCCCGGAACGACGCTGATCTCGACCGAATGGCCCAGCCGCTGCGCGATCCGCAGGCTGCTGTCATAAAGCGAAGGGTCGCCCCACACGAGCAGCGCCAGCGTACCGCTCTCCGGCAAATGAAGCGCAATCTGTTCCATCCAGATCGCGGCAATAGCATCATGCCAATCGACCACCGCCTCGATATAGGCGGGCTGGTCTGCGCGCCTGGGCATGTCGAACTCAACGATGTGCGTCCCGCCCGTCAGCACATCGGCGCAGATGGTCCGGCGCAGGTCGATCAGGTCCGATTTCGCCTCGCCCTTGCGGGGCAGCAGGATCAGGTCTGCCTCGTTCATCGCCCGGATGGCGGCGCGGGTCAGATGATCGGGATTGCCCGTGCCGATGCCGATCAGGGAAAGCCGGATCATGCCGCACCCGCGACAAGGTGGAAGAAGCTGCCCGTCACCAGCCCCCGGCGCGACCCCGTGGATGCGACGGCGTCTCCTGCCGCATCCGTCACATGGGCAAGCGGCTGGTCGGGCTGCTCGACCACCGTCGAATAATGAAATTCATGGCCGCGAAGGTCCGCCCCTTCGCCATAGCCGCCCATCGGAGCCAGCAGCCGCGCGCGGCGATAGCCCAGATGCAACCGGCGCTCGGCAAAGCTGCTGACGAGGCCCAGCAGCCCCGCCATCGCATGCGTCTGTCCCTGCGCGTCGATGATCGCCTGCCCCAACACCATATAGCCACCGCACTCCCCATGGACCGGGCGATCCTGTGCGTGACGCCGCAGCCCGTCGATAAAGCGCGTCGCCTCTGCAAGGCGCGGCGCATGCAGTTCGGGATAGCCGCCGGGCAGCCAGACGGCGTCCGCATGCGGATCGGGCGCTTCGTCAGCCAGCGGCGAAAAGCGCAAAATCTCCGCACCCGCCGACTGCCAGCCCGCCAGCATGTGCGCGTAGGTGAAGGAGAAGGCGGCATCCTGGGCCAGGGCGACGCGTTGTCCTGGTGGCCGCCACCCTGTGCCGCACGATGCCGCGCAGGGCAGGGCGCCCGCGCATGCCAGCAGCGCGGACAGACCCACATGGGCCTCCACCACATCGGCAATGGCATCGATCCTCTCGTCCGCCCGCTCCTGCTCGCCCGCCTGCACCAGACCCAGATGGCGTTCGGGCAGCGACAGCGCGGCCGAACGCGGAACCGCACCCAGCACAGGCAGCGCGATCTCCTCCATCGCGCGACGGATCATGGCGTCATGACGGGGGCTGGCGACGCGATTGAGGATCACGCCCACGACGCGCAGGTCAGGCCGCAGGGTGCGAAAGCCATGCGCCAGCGCTGCCGCCGACTGGCTCTGCCCCGAAACGTCGATGACCAGGATGACCGGCCAGCCCAGCGCGGCGGCTATGTCGGCGCTGCTACCATTGCCGCTCGCGCCCGTCGCCGCTGCGCCGTCGAACAGGCCCATCGCCCCCTCGGCCAGCGCCAGATCTGCGGTCACGGCCTGCGCCGCGAGGCCCCGGATCATCGCGCCGTCCATTGCCCAGCTGTCCAGATTGAACGCGGCGCGCCCGCTCGCCAGTCGATGATAGCCCGTGTCGATATAATCCGGCCCGCATTTATAGGGCTGCACCCGCACGCCCCGTCGCGCCAGCGCCCGCAGCAGGCCCAGCGTGATGACCGTCTTGCCCGATCCTGAACGGGGTGCGGCGACAAGTATCCCCGGCGTCATTCTTCCGACCCGGCGAAGCGCGATTGCGTGGAGGCGGGGCGGAAACGCCGGTCATATCCGGGCGCGTAAAGCTGGCTCTCGGCAAAATCTGCGTCGCCCAGCACTGGGCCGACCAAAATCAACGCCGTGCGCTCCGGGCCATCCGCTGCCTGTCTCGCGACCGTCGATAGCGTGCCTCGTTCGATCCGCTGGTCCGGCCAGCTTGCGCGCCAGATGATCGCGGCCGGACAATCGGGGCCATAAAGCGGCGACAGGTCGGCCACGACCTGCCCGATATTGTGGATCGACAGATGGATGGCCAGCGTCGCGCCGGTCGCCCCAAAGCCGCTCAGCGTCTCGCCCGGCGGCATCGCGCTCGCCCGCCCCGGCGTGCGGGTGAGGACCAGCGACTGGCCAATACCGGGCAGCGTCAGCTCCGTCCCCAGCGCCGCCGCCGCTGCCGCAAAGGATGGCACCCCCGGCGTCACCGTATAGTCGATCCCCAGCGCCTTCAGCCGCCTGATCTGCTCGCCCATCGCTGACCAGACGGACAGGTCGCCCGAATGGAGCCGCGCGACATCCTGCCCCATGGCGTCCGCCTCCGCGATAATGGCGATGATCTCGTCTAGCGTCAGCGGCGCGCTGTTCACGATGCGCGCGCCGGGTGGGCAATGATCCAGCACCGCACGCGGCACCAGCGAACCGGCGTAGAGGCACACAGGCGACGCGGCGATCAGGTCGCGGCCGCGCAGCGTGAGCAGGTCGGGCGCGCCCGGCCCCGCGCCGATGAAATGGACAGTCATGCGAAAACTCCCTCGGCCAGCGCACAGGTGGCCTGCCCATCGGCGGAAATGATGCGGGCCGCGATCAGCCGCGCGCCACGGCCCGCAGCGGTGAGCGCAACCGCTTCGGCGACGCTGCCGGTGCCGTAGGCGGTCAGGCTGGCGGCGGATTGCGTGGGCGTCGCGACGCCTCTTATCGCGGCAGGATCGATCAGGATCAGCGGCAGCGCCAATGCATCGGCGAGCGGTTCGAGCAATCGCGCCTTGTGGGTGAGCGTCGCGAGCGCCGACACAGTCCGGCCATGCCCCGCCAGCGCCGCCCGCATCACCGCATCATCTGCCTCGCTACGGCATCCAAAGCCCGCCACGATCATAGCGTCACGCTCCACTGGACCAGCGGATAGGCCGCCTTCCATCCGCGCCTTGTCCCGATCGCCGCGACGCTCGCCATCTCGATCCGCAGCAACTCGCCGCCCATCCGCGCGTGGCACTGCGCCAGCAGCGCTTCCGATTCCAGCGTCACCGCATTGGCGACCAGCCGGGTCCGCCCGCCCGGCAGGCGCAGGATCGCCTCCAGCAACCCCTCGCTCAAACCCCCGCCGATGAAGATAGCGTCAGGACGCGTGCGGCCCTCCAGCACGGCGGGCGCGCGCCCCTCGACCATGCGCAATCGATCAGCCCCCAGCCGCGCCGCATTGGTGCGGACCCGCGCGGCGCGTAGGGGATCAGCCTCGAAAGCGACCGCCTGGGTTGACGGATGGCTGAGCAACCATTCGATTGCGACCGATCCCGACCCCGCGCCAATGTCCCACAATGTCTCGCCCGGACGCGGGGCGAGCGCGGACAGGGTGAGCGCGCGCGCTGGCCTTTTCGTGATCTGGCCGTCATGTTCGAACCAGCTGTCGGCCAGCCCGCTGGCGCGTGGCATTACCGCGCCGTCGCCTGCCATCTCGATCCCTACCGCCACCGGATGCGCGACGTCATCCAGTTCAAAGCCATCGGCGCGCACCGCCCTGATCCGCTCGCGCGGCCCGCCCAGCGCCTCCATCACATGCAGCGTTGATGCGCCGAAGCCGGACTCCTCCAGATAGGCGGCCAGATCCGCCACTGCCTTCCCGTCCCTCACCAGCAGGATCGCCCGCTCACCGGGCGCAAGGTCTTGCCTCAATCGGGCCATGGGCGCGGCATGCAGGCCATGGCAGGCGACATGCTGCAACGCCCAGCCCAACCGCGCCGCCGCGATCGAGAAGGTGGACGGTGCCGGGTGGGCGACCCACTCGCCCGGCGCAAGATGCCCGGTGATGCTCGCCCCCGCGCCGAACCAGAAGGGGTCGCCCGACGCCAGCAGCACCACCGGTTCCCCCCGCCGGGCGAGCAGCGGGGCGACGCCATCCTCAAAGGGCACTGGCCACGCCAGATGTTCGGCCTTAAGGGGGGGCAGCAACGCCAGCTGGCGCGGCGCGCCGGTGACGATGCGCGCATGATCCAGCGCGGCGCGTGCGGCGCTGGACAGGCCGTCCGCGCCATCCTCGCCAATGCCGATGATCGTCAGCCAGGGACCGTCAACCGCCATGCGCAACATCCTGATCCTTGGCGGCACCACGCAAGCAAGCGTGCTGGCAAAGGCGCTGGCCGAGCGGGGCGATCGCGCGGTGTTGAGCTATGCCGGGCGCACAGACAGCCCCCGCGCCCAGCCGGTGCCGATCCGTGTCGGCGGCTTTGGCGGCGTCGCTGGCCTTGCCGCCTATCTGGAGGCTGAGGGCGTCACGCATTTGATCGACGCGACCCACCCCTTTGCCGCCATCATGAGCGCCCATGCGGTGGAAGCCGCGCGGCTTGCGAACATCCGCCATGCCATGCTGACCCGCCCCGCATGGGAAGCGGGGGAGGGCGACCGCTGGACCCATGTCCCCGACATTGCGGGCGCCGTGCAGGCGTTGGACGGGCCGCCCCGCCGCGTCATGCTGGCGCTCGGCCGGATGCATGTCGCGGCCTTTGCCGTCCAGCCGCAGCATCATTATCTGCTGCGCTTCGTCGATGCGCCGAACGCGCCGCCTGCGCTGCCTCGCCACCATCTGGTCGTCGATCGCGGACCTTTCACGCGGGAGGGCGATCTTGCATTGATGCGCGCGCACGGCATCGATCTGATCGTCGCGAAAAATGCCGGTGGAGACGGCGCGCGGGCAAAGCTGGACGCCGCGCGCGCGCTTGGCCTGCCAGTCGTCATGATCGACCGCCCGCCGCTGCCCCAGGCGCATGTGCTGGAGCAGGTGGGCGAAGTGCTGGCGTGGATCGATCATGCCGCCCATCGCGGCGTGTAGAGGATCGGGTGGCCTGGCCGTTCGATCAGCCGCGTGCGGCTTGACCCGACAATGACCATGGTGCGCATGTCCGCCATGTCCGGGGCGGCGTCGCCCAGACGCACGACATGCAATTGTTCATCAGCCGTCGATACGGCGCGCGCGAACAGGATCAGCCGGTCAGGCCCGCATTCCTCGCGCAGAACGTCCAGCGTGCGGGCAAAGCCTTCCGGCCGCGCCCTGGACCGGGGATTGTAGAAGGCCATGGCGAAATCCGCCTGCGCCGCCAGCCGCAGCCGCCGCTCGATCAGCGCCCAGGGTTTCAGATTGTCCGACAGGTTGATCGCGCAGAAATCATGGCCCAGCGGCGCGCCAGCCCGCGCCGCGGCGGCCAGCATGGCGGTAATGCCGGGCAGAATGCGAATGTCGATGCCGCGCCACGCTTCAGGCCCGGCCTCCAGTGCCTCGAACAGGGCGGACGCCATGGCGAATACGCCCGGATCGCCCGATGATGCGACCACCACCCGCTTGCCCGCCGCCGCCAGTTCCAGCGCATGCGCCGCGCGTTCCAGCTCAACCCGGTTATCGGACGCATGACGGGTCAGCCCATCGCGATCCGGCACGCGCGCGACATAGGGGATATAGCCGACCAGATCGGTGGCTTGGCCCAGCGCCTGCGTCACTTCGGGCGTGACCAGCGCGTCCGCGCCAGGCCCAAGTCCCGCCACCGCTACCCATCCACTCATGGTCGCCGCCCCTGTCCATGGACCAGCAGGATCGAAAAATAGCTGGTGACCGCCTGCGCCTGTCCCAGCGGCGTGATCTTCTGGTCCGCCATGGTCGCATATTCGACCAGCCAGGCGCAGTCCTGCTTTCCCGCCGCCTCCACCGCGCGGCGCAGCTTGGCCAGGTTGCGGCCGATCTTCATGACGACCAGCGCGTTGGTGTCGTGGATGCGGTGGGCCAGTTCCTCTTCGGGCAGCGTCGCCATCAGCACGGTCAGCACATCGTCGCCCCAGCTGATCGGCGTGCCGCTGGCGGTCCAGGCGCCTGACATGCCGGTGATGCCCGGCACGATCCGCACCGGCACCAATGGCGCGAGGCGGCTGTGCAGGTGCATGAAGCTGCCGTAGAAAAATGGATCGCCCTCGCACAGCACGACCACATCCTCGCCCGCGGCGGCAAGGGCATGAAGATGCGCCGTGCAATCGGCGTAGAATGCCGACAGTGCCTGATTATAACGCGGGTCGCTGACCGGGATTTCGGTCGTCACCGGATATTCCATCGGAAACTCGACGGCGTCGGGGTTTAGCAGGCCATCGACGATGCGCCGGGCATGGCCGTGACGGCCGGGCTTGCGGAAATAGGCGATGTGGCGCGCGGTGCGTATCAGCCGGTCGGCGCGCACGCTCATCAGGTCCTGCGCGCCGGGGCCAAGGCCCACGCCATGAATGACGCCGCTCATTCCGCCGCACTCGCCAGCGCGTTGACGGCGGCGACGGTGATCGCGCTCCCGCCCAACCGGCCCTCGACGATGCAGCAGGGGGCCGGCTGTACCTGCCACAGCGCCTCCTTGGACTCCGCCGCGCCGACGAAGCCGACCGGGCAGCCGATGATGGCGGCAGGGCGGGGGCAGGCCGGGTCCTCCATCATATTGAGCAGGTGAAAGAGCGCTGTCGGCGCATTGCCGATGGCGACGACCGCGCCCGCCAGATGCGGCCGCCACAGTTCCAGCGCTGCCGCCGACCGGGTGTTGGCCATGTATCGCGCCCGTTCGGGCACGGTCGCGTCATGCAGCGTGCAAAGCACTGGATTGGCGGCGGGCAGGCGGGCGCGGGTGATCCCTTCCGACACCATGCGCGCGTCGCACAGGATCGGCGCGCCCTTTTGCAGCGCGGCGATGGCGGCAATCGCAAAGCCGGGCGAAAATCGGATATGCGGCGCCAGGCTGACCATGCCCGCCGCATGGATCATCCGCACCGCCACCCGTTCCTCTTCGCGCGAAAAGCGGGTCAGCTCCGCTTCCTCACGGATCATGCGGAAAGACTGGCGATAGATTTCCGCCCCGTCGGTTTCATAGGCATGCGGCATCATTCGGCTCCGAAAAGGGCGAGTATCTGGGTGGGAGACAGGTCGGTGCGTTCAGGCTGGCCGCCCGCGCGGGCATCGCGAGCAAGGTCGAAGCGGCCATCGCGTCCGGTCAGCACGACCGCAGCCTGCTTGGGCCGCGCGCATCCCTTGGCGCATCCCGATATGTGCAGCCCCGCAACATGGGGCGCGAGCCGGGCGGCAAGGTCTCGCGTAGCGACGCTCGCCTGCGGACAGGCCGGTGCGCCGGGACATGCGTCCACGCTCAGGCGGGGGTCTGCCGGATCATCGGATGGCGCGTTGCTGCCCTCCAGGATCAGCCCGCGCCACGGCGTCAGGCGGATCGCGCGAGTCTCGTCATCCATGGCGGTCAGCAGCGCTTCCGCCTCGATCCGGCCAAAGGGCGCGGCATGGTAGCGCCCCGGAACGGCGGCCAGACAGTTAACGCGCGAACGTGGCGGGGCCGGGGCCTCGGACGGCGTGATGGGAAGCGGCGCGCCATGCCGCGCCATCCGCCCGGCGCTCGCGCCGCCGCTCGCCATGAACCAGTGGGCGATCGCGATGATCTCGCTGACGGCTTCGCTCACCTTCACCGGCACGCCTCTATCACGCCCGTCGCAGCGCAGGATCAGGCCGCCGCTCATCCCCCGCTCGATCCGGAAATCGGCGGGGGCGTCGGTCAGCACTGGCGCAGGGCCGGCATCGACGGCAAAGCCGATCTTTCCGGGCATATCCGGCAATTCATCGGCGCGGGCGATCAATTCGCTTGCAATGCGGTCCGTTGCGTCGCCGGGCGCCCAGTCGGGATTGACGATCAGCGGCGCGGGCATGTCCCCGTTGCGCCTTGCCAGACCCAGCGCGACCAGCCTCTCCATCAGCGCGTCATGCTCATCCGCGCCGACGCCCCTGATCTGCAACGCCGCGCGATTGGTGAGGTCGATATGCCCATTGCCATGGCGCAGCGCCCCCGCGCACAGACCTTCGGCCTGCGCCCTGCTCATGCGCCCGAGCAGGGGACGAAGCCGCACTAGCAGCCCGTCGCCCGCCATCATCGGCCGCCAGGCCGTGGGGCACCAACCGCGCACGGCGGCGGCGCGTTGCGCCTGCTCCTGCATTGCTCCGTCCTCCACGTCCGCGCCACGACACACGGCCGGGACGCGCGCCAGGCGAACGACAGGCGCACGCCAGCGCGGCCACGACCGCACCCAAAATTCGTCGCTCAAACGGAGAACCGAGCCGTGACCATCCCCTGGATCATGGCAAGAGCGACCTTTGCTCCGGCAGGTCTCCTGGCTTGCGGGTCATAGCTTTGGCATGGGCCTTCCCGGATCGCTCCAGTGGCTTGGCCGTCCCTTGGCAAAGGTCCGGCCTGTCCATGCCTCGCTCGCCGCTCACAGTTGCAGGGACAGCCACGGATTAGGGAGCAAGGCTCCCGCACCGCGTTCCCATTTAAGTCCCTTGCGGGACACCGGCGCGATCGTTGAACCGGGCATGACCCGGCTCGCCGCGCTTCATAGGGCGGATGCAGGCGGAAGGGAAGTGGGGATGCGGACCGCGGCGCTTGTGGCCGCCGGGGCTGAATGTCGATACCGCCTAGCGGCGCAGCACGACCGAATGCCAGTCGGTGCGCTGCTCCCATCCGCGCCTTTCCAGTTCCGGTACATCTTCTTCGCTGATCGGCCTGCCGAGGCAGAGCAGGCCCAGGCAGGCCCAGCTTTCCGGTATGTCCAGCATGGAATCCACGCCCGCCGGCTCCAGGATCGAAACCCAGCCCATGCCGATGCCGCGCGTACGTGCAGCGAGCCAGAGCGTGTGGACGGCCATGACGCAGCTATAGCGCCGCGCTTCCGGCATGGTGACGGCGCCCAGATGATGACCCGTCTCGGTCCCGTCATCGCAATAGACCGCGAACAGCACCGGCGCCTCACGCAGGCCATGCAGCTTCAGGCTGCGGTACAGCCGGTCCTGCTCGCCCGCATAGTCCTTTCCGGCCTGCTTCACCTGGGCATCGACGTGACAGGCAAGCCGCTCGCGATATTCGGGCGTATCAATGCGGACGAACCGCCATGGCTGTGACAGGCCGACAGACGGCGCGCGATGCGCCATGCTCAACAGCCATTCGACATCCGCTTCGTCGATGGGATCGCTGCGGAAATGGCGAATGTCCCGCCGCGCCCTGACCAGCGCTTCGAACCGGGCGCTGTCGATCGGGGTGATGGCGGGCGCGCTCATATCAATATTCGATCCCCGCCTGCGCCTTCACGCCGCTGCGAAACGGGTGCTTGACCAGCGTCATTTCGGTCACGAGGTCGGCGGCTTCCATCAACGCTTCGGGCGCATTGCGGCCGGTGATGATGACATGCTTCATCTCATCGCGATCGGTCACGGCCGCCACCACTTCGTCCACGGGCAGATAGTCATAGCGCAGGACGATATTAAGCTCATCGGCCAACACCATAGCATAGGCCGGATCGGCGATCATCCGCTTTACCTCTTCCCATGCTTCGCGGGCGAGCGCGATGTCGCGGGTCTTGTCCTGCGTGTTCCATGTAAAGCCTTCGCCCATCGGCTTAAACGTGACATGATCCGGGAACGCGTCAAACACCGCTTTTTCTCCGGTCGTCATCGCGCCTTTCACGAACTGGACCACGCCCACCTTCTTGCCATGGCCGATGGCGCGCACGACCATGCCCAGCGCGGCGGTCGTCTTGCCCTTCCCCTTGCCGGTGTGGACGATCAACAGGCCCTTTTCCTGCGTCTTGGTGGCCATGATCTTGTCGTGCGCGGCCTGTTTCTTCTTCATCTTTTCGGCATGTTGTTCGGGCGTGCGTTCAATCATGATTGGGATCCTTGACTTGAGAGAGGAGCATGGCGGCGCTGTTGGACTTCGGTTTCCACATCCCCCGGTCCAGCGCTTCGAGCAGGCGGGCGGCGGTTTCGCGCAGGGCGGCGGGGTTCGCTTGCGCCATGAAGTCCCGCACTGCTTCATCCTCGATGAAGGCGGCGTGGACGGCGTCGAAATGATGATCGCGTACCGCATGGGTGGTGGCGGCGAAGGCGAAGAGAAAGTCGACGGAGGCGGCGATTTCGAACGCGCCCTTGTAGCCATGGCGCATCATGCCCGCGATCCATTTGGGATTGGTGACGCGCGCGCGGACGACCCGGCCGATCTCATCTTCCAGCGTGCGCACGACCGGGCGTTCCGGGCGGCTATGGTCGTTGTGGTAGCTGAGCGGCTTCTTGCCGGACAGATGCTCCACCGCCGCCGCGATCCCGCCTTCGAACTGATAATAATCGTCGCTGTCGAGCAGGTCATGCTCACGATTGTCCTGGTTCTGGACCAGCGCGTCGGCCCCCGCCAGCCGCCGCGCGAAGAGGCCGCGCTCGGCGTCCCCCTCCACCCCGCCGCCATAGGCATAGCCGCCCCAGTCCAGATAGATGTTGGCCAGGTCGGCGCGATCATGCCACAGCCGCTCGTCGATCATCGCCTGAAGCCCCGCGCCATAGGCGCCGGGCTGCGATCCGAAGACGCGGCTTCCCGCGCGGCGCTCCGCCGCCTTTCGGGACGCGCCCTCCGCCATCAGGGCAGCAGCTTCCGTGCGATGCCGGGCGGCGGCGGGATTGTCCTCGTCCGGTTCGTCCAGCGCCATGACCGCGCGCGCGGCGCTGTCGATCAGGTCGATCTGTTCAGGAAAAGCGTCCCGGAAAAAGCCCGACACGCGAAAGGTCACATCGACGCGCGGGCGATTGAGCTCCGCGATCTTCATGACCTCAAAGCCGATGACGCGCCCCGATGCCCAGTCCCAGCGTGGCCGCACACCCATCAGCGCCAGCGCCTGCGCAATGTCGTCTCCGCCCGTGCGCATATTGGCCGTGCCCCATGCGGACAGGGCAATCGCGCGGGGATAGTCGCCCTCGCGCTGAAGATAATCCTGCACGATCAACTCGGCGGATCGCTGGCCCAGGTTCCAGGCGGCGACCGTCGGCACGGCGCGGGTGTCCACCGAATAGAAATTGCGCCCGGTCGGCAGTACATCGGGGCGGCCGCGGGTCGGCGCGCCGGAAGGGCCGGGCAGGACGAAATGGCCGTCCAGCGCGTTCAGCAGCGCGGCCTTTTCCGCGTCTCCGCAGGCGTCGATCCGTGGGCCAAGGTCTTGCGCCATCGCCCGCAAAACCGCCGCGCTTCGGGGGCCTGGCGCTTCGGCTTCGCTGTCGAGCAGGTGGATGGCGTACAGCTCAAGCCGCTCCACCGTGTCGCCGGTCGTGCGCCATGGCGCAGGGTCAAGGGGGTGCAGCGGCGCGGGGCGCGGCCCTGCCCAGGGCGCGCCCATCGTGCAGTCCAGCGGATCGAAGTCCAGCGCCAGATCGTCCGCCAGCGCGCGCAGCAGCGACAGCTGGCCATCCTGATCCATCCCCCGTGGACAGCGGGCCAGTGCGATCAGCAGGTCACGGCGCAGCGGCCCCTCGGGTGATCGCGTAAAGATATGCAGGCCATCCCGGATCTGCATTTCCTTCAATTCACACAAATAGTTGTCAATCGCTGCTAAGGCATCGTCTCCACTGCCTTGCGCGCCTGCATCCTTGTCCAGCCCCTGTGACGCGGCCAGCGCCAATATATCGCGGCGCAGCGTTTCTAGACGGCGCGGGTCCATTCCCGCCGCCAGATAATATTCATCGACCAGCGCCTCCAGCTCCTTGAGCGGCCCATAGGTTTCGGCGCGGGTCAGCGGCGGCGTCAGATGATCGATGATGCAGGCCCCGATGCGCCGCTTCGCCTGCGTCCCTTCGCCCGGATCGTTGACGATGAAGGGATAGATTTGCGGAATGGGACCGGCGCAGATTTCGGGAAAGCAATCGGCAGACAGCGCGATGGCCTTGCCCGGCAGCCATTCCAGATTGCCGTGCTTTCCCGCATGGATCACCGCATGGGCGCGAAATTCCTGCGCCAGCCAGATGTGAAAGGCCAGATAGCCGTGCGGCGGCGGCAGGGCGGGGTCGTGATAGCTGCTCTTGGGATCGATATTGTAGCCGCGAGAGGGCTGGACCGCGACCGCGATCTTGCCAAAGCGATGGACCGGCAGGTGGAATGCCCCGTCCCGCATGAAGGGATCGGAAGCCGGATCACCCCAGCGATTGGTCACGGCCTGCCGCACCCCCTCCGGCAATCGCATGAACGCCGCCTCATATTGCCCAAGCGGCAGCATGACTTCCGCCGCGCGACCGGGGCAGGCATTGGTGACGCCACCGGTCATCACCTGCATCAGCGCAGCGCCGTCACGCGGCGCATCGCCCGTCGCATAGCCCGCGTCCGTCAGCGCGCCCAATATGGCGGCGGCGCTTTCCGGCGTATCCAATCCAACGCCATTGCCGATCCGGCCATTCTTGTTGGGATAGTTGGCCAGGACCAGGGCGACGCGGCGGTCATGGACAGGCGTGCGGCGTAATTGTGCCCATGAAGCAGTCAATTGTGCAACGAAGCTGACACGATCTGCCATCACATGCGGCACGACGATGCTGCATTCGGTCCGGGCATCGAACCGGGCAGCGGCCTTGAACGCAACGGCTCGGGTGAACAGCCGCCCGTCCACCTCGGGAAGGGCAACATGCATGGCAAGGTCGCGCGGGCCAAGCCCGCGTGCGCTCGCCCCCCACACGCTCTGCTCCGCGCTGGCGAACAGGGTCTGGAGAATGAGGCAGTCCGCTCGCTCCAGGATGGAGAGCGTACGCGGATCGCCCGGCGCGGAGGCGGCAAAGGCGGTGGCGTTCAGGATGACGTCAGGCGGCGTCCCGTCCATCAGATTGTGCAGATAGTCCCGGACGAACGGCTCGCGCAGCGCCCGGACATGGACTGGCAGGACATTCAACCCCGCCTGCTCCAGCCCCGCAATCATCGCGTCCACCGCGTCGAGCGTGCCGGCGATCAGCAGCGCGCGGTAGAAGAGGAAGAGGGCGGTGGGCCGACCGGCGAGCCACCCTTCCTTCACCTGATCCAGTGTCGGTCGCTCGACGCCCGGCCGGTAAAGCCCGGCGTCCGCGACGGGAACAGGCGCGTCCGGTGCCCCGGCGTCAAAGCCCGCGACCCGCGCGGCTGTCTTGAGGAAGGCGGTCGCGTTGGCAATGCCGCCCTGCCGCAGATAGTCGCGCAGCCGGTCGCACATGTCGGGTGGCAGGGTGGACGCAGAGCGCAGGTCGGGATCGTCCTCCCGGCCATCTGCTATGGCGGCAAAGGCGATGCTCTTTTCCCGTGCAATATTGGCAATTTCCTCAATGCCATATGGCCAGTAGCTCTTACCGCCCAACAGGACTACGCAGACGAATTTGGCGTGGGCGATCACCTTTTCGACATAGAGATCGACCGAATAGGGATGCTTGAGTTGCAACAGGTTCGCCAGACGCACGGTGGGCGCGTTCGGCCCCAATGTCGCGGCGGCGTTGGCAAAGCAGGCAAGGTCGCTGTCGGCCACAGTCAGCAGCACGATGTCGCCCGGACTCTGGCCAAGGTCGATCGCTTCCTCGCCGTTGGAAACGGTGCCGGGCGTGGCGGTCAGCAGGTGCATCAGGCGGCGACCGGTTGCTGCCTGAGCATGGCCGCGATCGCGGCGCGGTCCATCCCGGCCTGACCGATCACCACCAGGCGGGAACCGCGCTGTTCCTGCGCCTGCCAGTGGCGGTCATAATGATGCTGGATGCGCGGGCCGACCGCCTGGATCAGCAGCCGGGCCGGGCGTCCCGCAACCGCGACGAAGCCCTTGATCCGCAATATGTCATGCGCGGCGATCGCCTGTTCCAGCGCCGCCAGCAGTGGTGCGGGATTGCCCAGTTCGCCAAGCTCCAGGACGAAACTGTCGAAATCCTCATGGTCATGATCTTCCTCATCGTCATGATGCGATGGGCGGGCGTCGATCTGATCCTCCACGCCTGCGTCCAGGCCCAGCAGGACAGCCGGGTCGATCTCCCCGCGCGCGGTGCGCAATATGCGCACGCCGGGGCGGATCTCGGTAACCAGAGAGGTTTCCAGCTCCGCCAGCCTGCCGGGTTCCACCAGGTCGGTCTTGTTCAGCAGCACCAGGTCCGCGCAGGCCAGCTGGTCCTCGAACAGCTCCTCGATCGGACTGTCATGGTCCAGCGTCGGATCGGCCGCGCGCGCGGCGGCCAGCGCGTCCTCGTCATGGGCGAAGCGGCCCGCCGCCAGCGCGTCTGCGTCGATCAGGGCGATCACGCCGTCCACGGTGGCGCGGGTGCGGATGCCGGGCCATTGGAACGCCTTGACCAGCGGCTTTGGCAGGGCAAGCCCGGAGGTTTCGATGATGATGTGATCGGGCGGCACATCCCGGTCCAGCAGCCGCTGCATGGTGGGCAGGAAATCGTCCGCGACGGTGCAGCAGATGCAGCCATTGGCCAGTTCGATGATGTCCTCGTCCGGGCACGCCTCGTCGCCGCACCCCTTAACCAGCGCGCCATCGACGCCGACATCGCCGAACTCGTTGATGATGAGGGCAAGGCGGCGACCCCCTGCATTTTCTATCAGGTGGCGGATCAGCGTCGTCTTTCCAGCGCCCAGAAAGCCGGTGATGACGGTGGCGGGAACCTTGCTCATATGGATTGTCCTTGTTTGGCGAGGAGCACTTCGATCTCGTCGAAGCGTTTCCAGCGGTAGATGGCCCAACTCACCAGCCAGCAGGCGGCGAACAGGCCGATGATGAAGAAGCCCAGGCTGTTGAAATGTTCGCCAAGATTGGCGGCGATCGACCAGACGCCGCCGGTCAGGCCCAGTTTGTCGCCCAGCAGCGCCGCCGCTTCGATCCCGCCGATGACGATGGCGACCAGCGCGGACACCAGCGTGATGGTGATGTTGTAGTAGAGCTTACGGATCGGCTTCACGAACGCCCATTGATAGGCGCCCATCATCAGTGCCCCGTCCGCCGTGTCGATCAACGCCATGCCCGCCGCGAAGAGCAGGGGGAAGATAAGGACCGTCGCGATTGAAAGCCCGCTCGCAGCCTGCCCCGCCGACAGGCCGAGGATCGCGACTTCCGTGGCGGTGTCGAACCCCAGTCCGAACAGGAAACCCAACGGAGCCATGTGCCAGCTGCGCGTGACAAGCCGGAACAGCGGTTTGAAAATGCGTGCCAGAAACCCGCGATTGCCCAGCAATATGTCCATATCCTCATCGACATAGGCACCGCCGCTGCGAACATGGTTGAAGGTCTTGAGGACGGATCGCAGGATGATGAGGTTCATCGCCGCGATCGCGAACAGGAATGTGGCGGAGATGATCGTGGCGATCGTGCCGCCCACTTCGCCTACCGCCTCCACCCGGCTCAGCGCGCTTGCCGCCACGGCGATCAGCACCGCCGCGATCAGGACGATGCCGCTATGCCCGACCGCGAACCACAGGCCCACGGTCAGCGGCCTTTGCCCTTCCTGCATCAACTTGCGCGTCACATTGTCGATGGCGGCGATATGGTCGGCATCGACCGCATGGCGCATCCCCAGGCTCCAGGCGAGCAGGGCCGTGCCCAGCATCATCGTGCTGTCGGCGAAGATCAGCGCGGCCCACAGCCATAGCGCCAGGTTGGCGGCGATCAGGGCGGCGAACATCCACGTGGCGCGACCACGCAGCGCCGCAAAACTCATGTCCATCGGAGACCAGTCTCCCGTCGGCGTCAGCGAACCTTGACGGGAACCTCCGCATCGCGGCCGACAGCACGCGCCGGACGGACACCCAAACGGCGCCCGGCACGCATGCCGGTGCAGCTCCCGCCGCACGCGTCGCTCAGACGGAAAACCGTGCCCCGGCCATCCCCTGGACCAAAGCAAGAGCGACCAGACGCTGGCAGGTCTCCTGGCTTGCGGGTCATCGCTCGACACATGGCCTTCCCAGGCCTCGCAGGATTTAGCGTCCGGCCCAGTGGCTGACCCCCGATCGTCACGGAAGGTCGATATGCGTCTCGCTCACCGCTTACAGTTGCAGGGACAGCCGCGGATTTGGACGCCGTAAGCATCCGCACCGCATTCCCATTTTAAGCCCCTTGCGAGGCACCGGCGCGATCAATGCCGTCCATAGAGAGCTTGGGGGACAAAGGGAAGCGGGAAGGAATTGAAATAAAAGAGTCACACGTCGGTCACGCATCCGTCATCTAAATGAAATAGCGGCCCGCTGCACAGAGACATGAGGGAGTTTAGCAAGTGCAAGGTTTAAGGGCGAGTGGCGCGGCGATGATGGTGAGCTTGCTGGCGTTGATGCCGGAAGTGGCGCAGGCGCAGAGCAACGAAGCGTTGCAGCGCCAGATCGACGAACTCAAGGCGCAGGTTCAGGCGCTCACGAGTGCGCTTGCCGCAAACAAGGGCGCGACTCCTGAGACCGCTGCTGCGGCTCCGGCTCCCGCTGCTCCGGCGACACCGGCTCCTGCCACGCTTGCCACCGCCCCCGCGCAGCCGCCTGCGGCCGCGCCAGAGGCGGCCACTGCTCCAGCGCCCAAGTCGAAGGCCTGGTATGAACGGCTGTCGCTGCGCGGCTACACGCAGATGCGCTATAACGCATTCCTGTCCGGGGATGATACGGCGCCCGCTGGCCAGTCCCGCCTCCGGTCGGTCCATGACAGCTCGATATCCGATCGCGGCAGCTTCTCTCTACGCCGCGCGCGCCTTGTGGTTCAGGGCGATATTTCCGACCGCGTCTCGCTCTATCTGCAATCGGACTTCGCGACTGCCGTGAGTAATCAGGCAGGCAGCGAGCGCCGCGAAGGCTTCGCCCAGCTGCGTGACGCCTATGCCGATGTGTTCCTTGACAAGGCCAAGACCTTCCGCCTGCGCCTCGGCCAATCCAAGGTGCCCTATGGCTGGGAAAATATGCAGTCCTCCTCCAACCGCCTGACGCTCGACCGCAGCGACGGGATCAACAGCGCGGTTCCGGGCGAACGTGATCTGGGCGTCATCGCCTTTTATACCCCGCCTTCAGTCCAGAAAATCTGGGACCGGCTGGGGGATGACGGGCAAAAGCTGTTCGGGAATTACGGCGCATTTGGCTTTGGCGTTTTCAACGGCCAGGGCATCAACCGGACGGAACAGAATAAGGGCCTGATGAAGGTCGCCTTCGCCACATGGCCCATTGAACTCGACGGCCTGGGCGATGCTTTCGCTGGCCAGGTGTTCGAAATCGGCGGATCGGCGATGATGAACGATTTCCAGCCTGAACTGCGCAGCGGGTCAGTCGGTGGACCCGTTGACGACAACCGCGCCGGCATCCACGCGATGCTCTATCCGCAGCCCTTCGGCATTCAGGCCGAATGGAACTGGGGCAAGGGACCACAGTATGATCCGCTCAGCCTGTCTGTGGAATCGAAAAAGCTCAGCGGCGGCTATGTCCAGATGATGTACCGCGCCCCGACGGAATCGATCGGCTCGCTGATCCCCTACGCCCGCTGGCAACATTATCGTGGCGGTTGGAAAGGCTCCACCAGCGCGCCGCGCCTGGAGACCGACGAATTCGAACTGGGCGTCGAATGGCAGCCGTGGAAGGCGCTCGAAATCACGCTGGCCTACGCCCGCATGAAGCGCGCCGAAGCGGATGAACGCCGCGCCGGGCGCGCGGAAGGCAATCTCATCCGTACGCAGGTGCAGTGGAATTATTGATTGGTGCCTGGAACGGCGCGGCGGGTGTTTTGTCGCGCCGCTCCGGCTTGGATCATTTCAATAGCGTGAAGGGGTGACTTGGCTGCATATTGCAGCACCCCTCCAGCGCGCGTAGATCGTGGCCATGCCCTCAAACTTTTCCTTCACCCGGATCGCGTCCGGCGGCGCGTTTTCGGTGGAGGAACGGGAACTGGCCGATGAAGTGCCGGTTGCCATTGAATTCAATGGCGTCGGCTATGCGGTGTTGATGGCGACGCCGGGCGACATTGCCGAACTGGTGCTTGGCTTTGCTCTTTCCGAACGACTGGTCAGTCCGGCGGACGCGCCATTCACGGTCGATGTTCACACGACCGCCCAGGGGGTCGTCGCCCGCGCGACTTTGCCCCCCGACCGTGTCGAAGGGCTGCTGGGCCGGATACGCCATCGCGTGTCGGATTCTTCCTGCGGCCTGTGCGGCGTCGAAAATCTGGAACAGGCCATCCGCCCGCTGCCGCCCGTTACCGCGCAATCGCGGGCGGATCGTTCCGCGATCTTCCGCGCACTTGCCGCCCTTTCGGGTCATCAGCCGCTCAATGCCCGGACGGGCGCGGTCCATGCAGCCGCGCTGGTCGGTGCCGATGGTTCGATCCGCCTGGTCCATGAAGATGTCGGCCGCCACAATGCGTTCGACAAGCTGATCGGGGGGATGCGGCTTGACGGGATGGACTGGGACGGCGGCTTTGCGCTGCTGTCATCCCGCTGTTCCTACGAACTGGTGGAAAAGGCGGTACTGGCTGGCTGCCCCTTGCTCGTCACCATTTCCGCCCCGACCCGCCTGGCGGCGGAACGCGCCGAAAGCGCCGGCCTGCCGCTGGTTGTATTGGCGCGGGCGGACGCGATGCTGGCGACGATGGTCATTCCCGAATGAAGATCGCCCCATAGGCGGGCAGTGTGCCGATCGACGCGCCATTGGTGGCGAACAGGACGGTCCCTTCCGCTGCTCTCTCCTCTGGCCATGCGACGGGGCTGTCCGACAGGTTGAACAGGCACATTATCCTGTCCGCGCCCTCGGTCCGCCGGAACAGCAACCGGCTTTCATCCGCCAGCAGCACCTCCATGCTGCCGTAACGCAGCGGTGCGTTCGCTTTTCGCAGGGCAAGCATCTTCCGGGTAAAGTTCAGCAGCGACCCTGCATCGGCCTCCTGTCCATCCACCGCCAGCGCCAGATTGTCATCCCCCACCGGCAGCCAGGGCGCAGCGGTGCTGAACCCCGCTTCGCTGGCGGCCATTTCCCAGGGCAGTGGCGTGCGTGCCCCGTCGCGCGACAATGTGAGCGGCCAGTTCGCGATCGCTTCCGGGTCCTGCAACCGCTCAAAGGGGATATCGACCTGCGTGATCCCCAACTCCTCGCCCTGATACAGGATGGCATTGCCGCGCAGCGCCATCAGCAGCGCTATCTTCATCCGCGCGAAAGCGGCGCGATCCCCCGCCTTGCACCATCGCGACAAGGCGCGCGGGGCGTCATGATTTTCAAACGCCCAACTGGGCCAGCCCATGCCCGGTTCATTCGGCCAGCGCGCCGCCGTCTCCGCCACCAGCGCCGGGGTGAGCGCGGGGGCATAGAGGAAATCAAAGCCATAGGCGCTGTTCAGCAGATCGTCCCCTGCCGTGTACGCCTTCATCTCCATCTCGGCGCGGTCGCCCCCGACTTCCGCCATGGTGAAGATCGCGCCATAGCGGTCGGTCAGCGTCCGGATGCGCTCGACAAAGCCCACCACATCGGGGTGCGACTGGCTGTAACGGCGGATCTGATAGTCGAAGGGGCGGGTGCGCGGCTTGCCGTCGTCGGGGGCAGGCGGGTTGTCGCGCAGCAGCGGGTCATGCATCGCATGATTGAGCGCATCGAGCCGGAAACCGTCCACGCCCCGGTCCAGCCAGAAGCGCATGGCGTCCAGCAGCGCGTCCTGCACCGCCGGGTTGTGGACGTTGAGCTGCGGCTGGCTGACCAAAAACTGGTGCATATAATATTGCCGCCGCCGCGCATCCCAGGTCCATGCCGGGCCGCCGAACACTGACTGCCAGTTGCAGGGCGGCGACCCGTCCGACTTGGGATCGGCCCACACATACCAGTCCTGCCGCGCATTGGTCCGGCTCTCGCGGCTTTCCCGGAACCAGTCATGCACGTCCGATGTATGGGCATAAACCTGATCGATCGTGACTTTCAGGCCCAGCGCATGCGCCCGCGCCACCAGCGCGTCGAAATCCTCGATCGTGCCGAAAATCGGATCGACCCCGCAATAATCGGCGATGTCATAGCCAAAGTCCCGCATGGGCGAAGTGAAGAAGGGCGAAATCCAGATCGCGTCCGCGCCCAACCGGGCAATATGCTCCAGCCTCTGCGTGATCCCCCGCAGGTCGCCAATCCCGTCACCGTTGGAATCCTGAAAGCTGCGGGGATAGATCTGGTAGATGACGGCGCCCTTCCACCATGGCTGGCCGGAATCGCTCATGCGCTGCTGCTCCCTTTTGCTGCGGGTGCAGCATACACATGTCCGCGTCGCCATCTACCGCTTGCGGGCGGCGCGCGTGCGCTTTATCAGCAGGCCCGCGACAGGTTCCCCCACCAGGGATGAAAAGGGAAGTCGGGTGTAAAACCCGCGCTGCCCCTGCAACTGTAAGCGGTGAGCGGACTGGCCACAGCGCCATTGGGGAATGAACGTCCCCGAGAAGGCGGCCGGAACGCACTGACCCGTGAGCCAGGAGACCTGCCTGACGCAGTCGTTCTTCGACCGGACAGGGTGTGCCGGGCGGACGGGGTTTCCCTCGCGTAGCGACAGCCATCGCCTTGCCGGTTCGGTTGTGCAGTCCTCTGCGCGCCCGCGCCCACAGGCTGTTTGCGGGTCAGGAAAACGAAGGGGACCATCATGACGGTCTTTCATGTCACTATGGTTATGGATTGGCGGCGCTGATGCTGCGCCCGGTGGAAAACCGCGCTTCGGTCGTCGTCTGCTCGACGTGCCGCCTCTCGGCTGACGCGCGTGAGGATGGCGAAGGACGGCGCGGCGGCGCGCTGCTCGCCGACGCGATGCGCGCGCTTCAGGCCGGTGATCCAGCCTATGCGGCGGTCGATGTTCAGGACATGCCATGCCTGTTCGCGTGCCAGCGCCATTGCGCCGTCCATTTGCGCGGGCCGGGCAAGGTCGGCTATGTGCTTGGCGATTTCACCCCTGACGCAGACGCCGCGCGCGCGATACTCGACTACACGCTGCGCCACGCCGCCAGCGAAGAGGGCGTCGTGCGCTATGCCGATTGGCCGCAGGGGGTGAAGGGGCACTTCATCGTCCGCACCCCGCCAGAAGGCTTCATCTGCACATGATCCATTTTCAGGATGGGGCTGCCTTCGCCCGAGCGCTGGAGGCGCTGCCGGGACCGGACGAGCAGGCGATCGCCGCCGCCGCCGCACGACAGGCGACGCTGACCAAGCCCGCCGGTTCGCTCGGCCGGCTGGAGGAAATCGCCCTGTTCATGGCGGGCTGGCAGGCACGGGAACGGCCCCGCGCCGACCGCCTCCACGTCGCCATCTTCGCGGGCAACCACGGCGTCGCCGCGCGCGGGGTCAGCGCCTATCCGGCAGCCGTCACCGCGCAGATGGTCGCGAATTTTCGAGGCGGCAGCGCGGCGATCAATGCGCTCGCCGCCGCATGCGGGGCGGAGCTGTCGATCGTCCCGCTCGACCTTGACCGCCCCACCGCCGACATCTGCGAAGCCCCCGCGATGAGCGAGACGGACTGCCTCGCCGCGCTCAATGCAGGCGCAGCGGTCGTCCACGCGGATTGCGACCTGCTGATCGTCGGCGAAATGGGCATTGGCAACAGCACGCCCGCCGCTGCCCTGTGCGCCCAGTCCTTTGGCGGCCTGCCGCGGGACTGGATCGGGCGCGGCACCGGCGTCGATGAAGCCGGTCTGGCGCGAAAGGCCGACGCGGTCGCGCGCGCCCTTCACCTCCACGCGCCCCATTGCACAAACACCTTCGAAACGCTCCGTCGCCTCGGTGGACGAGAGATTGCCGCCATGGCCGGCGCCGTGCTCGCGGCCCGGCAGATGCGCGTGCCGGTGCTGCTCGACGGTTTCATCTGCGGCGCGGCGGTGGCCCCTCTCGCGCGCGACAATCCCGCCATCACCGACCATTGCATCGCGGGCCATGTGTCGGCGGAGGCGGGCCATGCGCGCCTGCTCCGCGCCTTCGGGCTAACCCCGCTGCTTCAACTCGACATGCGCCTTGGCGAAGGCAGCGGCGCAGCGGTTGCGGCACAGATCGTCCGCTCGGCCCTCACCGCGCACGATCAGATGGCCACCTTTACCGAAGCCGCGGTCTCAGAAGCCGTATGAACGCCCACATGCTTCACCTGATGCGCCACGCCGCGCCGCAGACGACTGGCCTGCTGCTTGGCCAGCTGGACATGCCGCCCGATCCTGACGCCGTGCCGCTCTGCGTCGAACGGGCCCGCGCCATCCATTTCGCGCAGGTCATAAGCTCCGACCTCACCCGCGCCAGCCGCCCCGCCGAGCGGATCGCTGCTGCCGCCCAGGTGCCCCACCATGCCGATCCCCGATGGCGCGAATTGCATTTCGGCGCGTGGGAGGGAGCCGACCCTTCAACCCTTCCCGCTGCTGAAACAGCCCGCTTCTGGGATGCCCCCGACGACAATCCTCCACCGGGAGGAGAACGCTGGTCCGACCTGCGCCGCCGTGTCCAGGGCGCGCTCGTCCATATCGACCAGCCGACCTTGGTGCTGAGCCATGCCGGATCCATGCGTGCGGCGCTGTCACTGCTCTGCGGCTTTTCCTATCGGCAGGCCTGGGCCATCGACCTGCCCTATGCCGCGCTGCTCTCCCTGCGCGTCTGGCCCGGAGATGCTCCGAACGCACAGATAACGGCGCTGACTACATGAAGCGGCTGATCCTCGCCCTGCAACTGATGACCAGCCTGCCGCTGCCATCCGTCAAGGCGGACGACAGCGACTTTGCCGCCTCCATCCGCTGGTTTCCCGCCGCCGGTATAGCGGTGGGCGGGGCGGCCGCGATGGCGATGATGCTCGGCCTGCGCGCGGGGCCGTGGGCGGCGGCGCTGCTTGCGCTGCTGGCATGGGTAGCGATGACCGGCGCGCTGCACCTCGATGGGCTTGGCGACATTGCCGATGGCGCAGGCGCGGCGCATGGCGACCGGGCCCGGCTATCTGCCGTGTTGGCCGATCCGCATATCGGCAGCTTCGGCGTGGTCGTGATCGTGCTCCAGCTGCTGACGAAATTGATCCTCCTGCGCATCTGGGCGGAGCAGCTTGCCCCTTGGACTCTCATCCCGCTTGCCCTGATCGCGCGGATCGGCCCGCTCGCCTGGACACTGTGGCTGCCGCCGCTGCATGAAGGGCTGGCCAGCCGCTTCCGCCACGGGGTCAAGCGCGCGCATCTGCTCCCATGGTCCGCGCTGGCGCTTGCGTCATGCGTCATGCTCCCCGCCCTTGCATCCGCTGCCCTGTTCATCCCGCTCTGGGCATGGTGGCTGCGCAGCCGGATCGGCGGCATTTCGGGCGACGGCCATGGCGCGGGCATCGAACTGGTGGAAAGCGCGCTGCTCGCCGCGCTGGTACTTGCCCAATGAGCGATATGTTCCGCTGGCATGGAGGGCGCCTTGCGCAGGCCCGCGATCATTATGGCGCGGACGGTCAGCCCTGGATCGACCTGTCCACCGGCATAAACCCGCGGCCATGGCCCGGTGCTGCCCATATTGCGCCGGACTGGCAATCCCTTCCCGATCCCGCAGCGCTCGCCGACATGGAAACCGCCGCCGCCAGTCATTTCGGCGTCGCCCCCGCCCATGTCTGCGCGCTTCCCGGCAGCGAGATCGGCCTTCGCATGCTTGGCAAGCTGCTGGATCGGCCCGGCTGTCATCTCGTCCCCTCCTACCGCACCCATGCCGCCGCTTTCCCCGGCTCCCTGCCGCTCGATGCGCCGGAACAAGCGCCGCCGGGCACGGCATTGCTGCTCGCCAATCCCAACAATCCCGATGGCCGCCTGTTCGCGCCAGCAAAGATGCAGGCACTGCTCGCCCGGCAGGAGAGGGACGACGGCTGGCTGATCGTGGATGAAGCCTTTGCCGACAGCGTCCCCGGCTCCAGCATCGCCGGTGAAGCGGGGGAGGGCAGGCGCCTCATCCTGCTGCGTTCCTTCGGCAAGTTCTTCGGCCTTGCGGGTGTCCGCCTTGGCCTCCTTGTCGGGCCACCCTCAATCATCGCCGCGTGTCGCGCCATGCTGGGGGACTGGCCCTTGTCGGCGGCAGCGATCGACTTTGGACGCGCCGCCTATCGCGACCGGCTCTGGATCAACCGGACCGTCGCGGATTTGCGCAACCGCGCCGCCCATCTCGACCGGATGCTCGCCCGGCACGGCCTCAACCCGCGCGGCGATTGTCCCTTGTTCCGCCTCGTGGAAACGCCCGCCGCCGCCGCGCTGTTCGACCGTCTGGCGCGTCAGGCCATCCTGACCCGGCCGTTCGACGATCAACCGGACTGGCTGCGCCTGGGCCTGCCTGCGGACGATGCCGCCATGGCCCGACTGGACGAGGCGCTTGGTTGAACTGGTTGCCCTTATCCTTGACGCGGCGCTTGGCTGGCCGGGGTGGCTCTATGCGCGCATCGGCCATCCGGTTGGCGCTTTCGCGCGGATCATCGCCGCCTGCGAACGCCGCTGGAACCGGCCCGGCCTTGGTAACGGGCGCAGGCGGATGGCGGGCGTCGCCACGTTCCTGATCCTGCTGCTGGTCGCAACCCTTGGCGGGTGGCTCATCCAATCGGCCCTTCGCCGTCTGATGGGCGCATGGGCCTGGACAGGGATCGCGCTCGCGGCCTGGCCCGCGCTCGCCCAACGCAGCCTGTTCGATCATGTCCTGCCCGTCGTGAAGGCGCTCAAGACCGGCGATCTTCCGGCAGCGCAGCAGGCTGTCGGGCATATTGTCGGCCGCGACACCGCGTCGCTTGACGAGGCTGGCGTCGCCCGCGCGGCCATCGAAAGCCTCGCCGAAAGTTTTTGCGATGGCGTCGTAGCGCCGCTCTTCTGGCTGTTCGTCGGCGGCCTTCCCGGCGTCTGGGCCTACAAGGCTGTGAACACCGCCGACAGCATGATCGGCCATCGGGAAGAACCGTTCGCCGCCTTTGGATGGGCCGCCGCGCGTTTCGACGATCTCCTGAATCTCGCCCCGGCGCGCCTGTCTGCCATCCTCCTTTGCGTTGCCGGGCCGGGGGGCTGGCGCGTCCTTCGCCGCGATCACGCCCTTCACGCTTCGCCCAATGCCGGGTGGCCAGAGGCGGCGATGGCGGGCGCGCTGGACGTCCGCCTTGCCGGGCCGGTTCAATATGATGGCGTTCGCCATGACAAAGCGTGGATCGGGGGCGATGGCGCGGAAGCGACACCGGCCGCCGCCAGCGCCGCGCTTGCGCTTTATGTTCGCGCCTGCCTCCTGCTCTGGCTGGTGGCCGCGATGATCGGAGGTATCGGTTGATGACCGCATTTCGCAGGCTTCTGGTGCTGGGCGGCGCCCGTTCGGGCAAAAGCCGGCTTGCGGAAACGCAATGTGAAGCGATGCCGGGCGCGCTCACCTACATCGCCACGGCCCAGGCGTTCGACGCGGAAATGAGTGACAGGATCAGCCATCACCGCGCCCGCCGCAGCGCCCGGTGGCATACGGTGGAAGCACCCATCGACCTGCCGGCCGCCATTGCCGGCGCGCATGGATCGGGGGCGATCCTGGTTGATTGCCTGACCCTCTGGCTATCCAACCTGCTGCTGGCGCAAGAGGATATCGCGGGCTGGACCCGCGCGCTGACCGCCGCCATTGCGGATTGTGGCCCGCCCATCCTGTTCGTCAGTAATGAAGTCGGCCTTTCCATCGTCCCCGAAAACGCACTCGCCCGCCGGTTTCGGGACGAATCGGGCTTGCTCAACCAGCATATCGCCAAAGCCTGCGACCGGGTTCTGTTCGTTGCGGCGGGCTTGCCCTTGATCCTCAAGCAGGACGGGCGCGCCATCATATCGTCTTAATAATGCATTCAACTTCGCATTGATGCGGGAACCTCAGCCGGCATTTTCGTCGCAGCCGGGAACGTCGGCTGCGCATGGATCGGGGCATATGCGGGGAAATAGCAGGGCTATTCGCATGGGCGGAATAAATTCATTGTGCGAATCGTCGGGGTGATATTTGGGTGCGACCGGCTTGCCTGCGATCGATCGGATCAATATGGCACCGCCCAAGAATATTTGGAGGGGTTTTATGGAAGCCATCAATCATGGCAGGGGCGATCGGCCCCGGACTGGCGGAAATGGGAAGACCACCAGCGTCTCGACCGGATTGCGGCTTCTGGACAGGGGATATAGCAAGTGAACGCTCTTAACGCAGATTATCTGTTCGTCTTCATATTGGCGGCTTTCGTCGGTTTTCAGCTGATCAAGAAGGTGTCGCCGCTGTTGCACTCGCCGCTGATGTCGCTGACCAATGCGATCGCGGCGGTTGTCATTGTCGGGGCGATCGCGATCACGGGTGAAGAAGGGGCGACGCCGCTTGGCAAGACGCTTGGCTTCATCGCGGTATTCTGTGCGACGGTGAACCTGGTCAGCGGGTTCATGATTACGGACCGCATGCTCAAGATGTTCAAGCCGCGGGGGAAGTAACCGATGGACGCCTTCGTTCCTTTCGCGGCAATTGCCGCCTCGTCCCTGTTCATCCTGTCGCTGATGTGGATGAGCCATCCTTCGACTGCCCGTCGCGGCGTGCGCGCGGGCGAGATCGGCATGGTCATCGCAATCATCGGCGCGCTCGTTCACCATGAGGTGGTCGATTATAACCTGATCCTCATCGCGATGGTTGCCGGTGCGGCTGTCGGCATTCCGATGGCGCTGCTGATGCCGATGACGGCGATCCCGCAGCGGACCGCCATCTCCCACGCATTCGGCGCGCTCGCCGTCGGCCTGATCGGCGCCGCCGAATATTACAAGCATGCCCATGCCGAATATGCAGGCAGCTTCGTCATGTGGGCGCTGATGTTCGAAATGGCGCTGGGTTTCCTGACCTGCACCGCATCGGTCGTCGCGTTCGCCAAGTTGCAGGAATTGATGGGCAGCCGTCCGGTGTCCTTCCCCGGCCAGCGCATCGTCAACGGCGCCGTCGCGCTTGGCGCGGTCGTCGTGGCGGTCGTGCTTGCGCTGGACCCGACCCAGACCTGGCTGTTCCCGGTCTTTGCGGCTCTCGCATTGCTGTTCGGTATCCTGCTGGTCATCCCGATCGGCGGGGCGGACATGCCGACCGTCATCGCGCTGCTCAACAGCTATGCGGGGCTTGCCGCCTCGGCCATGGGCTTTGCGCTTGGCAACAAGCTGCTGATCGTGGCGGGCGCGCTTGATGGTGCGTCGGGCTTCATTCTGGCCGTCATCATGTGCAAGGCGATGAACCGCAGCTTCGCCAACGTCATGTTTGGTGGCTTCGGTACTGTCGCCGCGGGCGTCGCAGGCGGCAAGGATGACCGCGTCGTCCGCTCCGCCTCGGCGGAGGAAGCCGCCATGCAGCTGGAAAACGCCAGCACCGTGGTGATCGTGCCCGGTTACGGCATGGCCGTCGCGCAGGCGCAGCACAAGGTCAGCGAACTCTACCAGGCGCTGACCAAGAAGGGCGTGGATGTGAAATTCGCGATCCACCCGGTCGCTGGCCGCATGCCAGGCCACATGAACGTGCTGCTGGCCGAAGCCAACGTGCCCTATGAGCAGCTGGTCGATCTGGACGACATCAACCCGGAACTGCCGCAGGCGGACGTCGCGGTGATCATCGGCGCGAACGACACGGTCAACCCCTCGGCGCGCGACGATCCCAAGAGCGCGATTGCGGGCATGCCGATCATCGAAGCGGACCGGGCCAAGTCGGTGTTCATCATCAAGCGTTCGATGAATGCGGGCTTCGCCGGGATCGACAATCCGATCTATTATAACAGCAACACCCAGATGCTGTTCGGCGACGCCAAGGACATGGTCGGCTCCATCGCCAAGGAATTGAGCGGGGGCAGCGGTCTTCACTGACCCGCGCTTTCGCACCGAACAGGGAAAGCCCGCTGCCCCGCGCAGCGGGCTTTCTTTTTGCCTGCCAAAATGCCCATCGGGTCCGATTCTACCGCCATTTTCGCCATCACATTCCAAAGTGCCGACAATGACACTTTACCCTCCGGCAAAGTGTCATTGGTGACAAAAGCGACCGGCGGCATGATCAGGGGATTCACATTGGCCTCTACCTGTGCTTGATTCATCCCCGTTATGTTTCACGGTTCGATCAAGCCTCGCTCTGCTGGCAGCGGAGACCTTTCCGCCCTGCTGGACCGGCTTGCCCATGCCAGCACGCGTCCGCGCTATGCGTTCATGCTGCTCACACTGATCGCAGAAGTGGCGCGGCCGGACGGCAGCGCCGGACCTTTCATAGCCAAGGATGGCGCGTTGGAGCCGCTACGCGACTGGCTTTGCGATGCGCTGACGCCGATGGGCGGTCGCGATCCGCGCCGCCTTGCCCTTGCCGAGCGGGTGCGCGCGGAACTGGCGGGGCAGGGGATGTTGCCCGCCGATCCTGGCGCCGCCAGCGCTGCGGTCGAAGAAGAAGTGAAGCTGCGCGTGCGGGCATCCGGCAAGACCAATCTAAGTCGCGCCGTGTCGGAAATGGTCGCCGCTGGCCTCCTGCGCCGCCATTATCAGGGTTACAGGGTCGATCATCATAATCGTGGAGCGCGGCGGCAGGCGGTCTACACCCTGACCGGCCTTGCCCGCATCCTGATCGCACCCGTCGCGCCGCAGCCAATGGGTCCGCCACCCGCGCCAAAGCTACAGCCGCGTCAGGGCGAACTCAGCCTTTGAACGGGTCGCTGCGCCCTCACATCCCGCCTCTCTTCCGTTAGCGCCAAAGCGCGTCCAGGAGCGGCAGCGCCCATCCTTGCGGCCTGTGACGGAAGCAGTCATGCGCCAGATCATTCTTCAGCGGCTGGGCGGCGCGCGCGCGTTTCCGTGCCACTGGTCGGCTGCATCGTCAGCCTCCGCCTGACCCGCGACGCATCGATCATGCCACGGCAAGCGCCACCGGCGAGGCGGGTCAGTAGCAATCAAGGCAAACGAGCCATCGCCTTGTGGGCAACGGCTCGTCTTGCATCTTTCAGGAAATAACGATCAGCCGACGGTTTCCGTCGGGGCCGGGGCCGGAGCAGCCTTGGCGCGAGGCTTGCGGGCCCCTTTCTCGGCCTTGACCGCTTTTGCCGCCTTGGGCGCGTCGACCGACTTTGCCGGAGCCTGTGCCGGAACCTTGGCGGCGGGCTTCGCAGGCGCCTTGGCCGGCTTTGCTGCCTTGACCTTGGCCGCAGGTGCTTTCGCTCCGCTTGCCGCTGCGGCCTTGGGCGCCTTCACCGTGGCGTCGGCCGCCTTGGGCGCTGCCGCCTTCTCTCCGCCAGCCGCAGGCGCGGGCTTGCGGCCAAGGCCAAGGCGCGTGGCGACGGCGCGGCGGGCCTCGGAATAGCTCGGCGCGACCAGCGGATAGGATTTGGGCAGATTGTAGCGCTGGCGATAGTCGTCCGGCGAAAGGCCGTGGGTCGCCAGATGCCGTTTCAGCGTCTTGTACGGCTTGCCGTCGATCATGCTCAAAATATGCTCGGGCGACGACAGGCTTTTGCGTACGGAAACTGCGGGGGTGTAAGTCGCGGCCTGCGCATCGCCAGCATTCGGCGACAGATCATCAGTCAATGCGGCGCGCGTTGTACGGATCAGGTCGGCCAGCGTTTCGCTGGGAACCGAGTTGTTGGAGACAAACGCGCTCAATAGCTGAACAGTGAGCGTCGTGATGTCAGGCTGCGAATTTTCAGACATTGGCACGCTTCTCCACGCAAAATAACGACGGTGGCCTTCTGCGCGCTTTGCATTCAAATGTAAATCGCCTTTGCCGGTCGAATCTCCGACATATCTGTCCCTCTCGTGGACGTTTCTGATCTTTCGGCGACGTCGCGGTGTATATCAAATGTTCGTCTTGGCAAAATGGGCCGGCGACATGTCAGGCCAAGATGTCAATTGCCGTGCAAGCAGGGAAATATTGTCATGCTGCTGGTCGATGCAACGGCAAGTCATATCATTGCATGGGCTTTGCGGCGGATGACAAAAAAAAGGCCGGTCCCGAAGGACCGGCCAGCTGAGTTTTTAGGAGAGGATGCCTGAAAGGCAGGGACGCCTCTGGCCCCCCGGGCCTCTCCTGACAATTGTTTAGATCGCTACTTCGATTGCATGTCATGCAATCGTAACATAGCGGCGCTCACTCCCTTTCAGGAGGCGCGCGGCGTTCAGCCGTTCAGCTGGTCCTTGACCGCCTTGGCAGGCGTGAAGGTCAGCTTCTTGGAAGCGGCGATCTGGATGGTGGCGCCGGTCGACGGATTGCGGCCTTCGCGCGCGGGCTGGTCCTTGACCTTGAACTTGCCAAAACCGCTCAGCGAAACTTCTTCACCCTTGGCGGCGGCGCTGGCGATGGCGGCGAAAACCCCATCGACATATTTGCGGGCATCGGCCTTGGTCAGGCCATGCTCGGCGGCAACAGCTTCGGCGAGTTCGGTATTGTTCATGGATCGTCTCCCTTTCGTGGACGATGCGTCTTAACCTGTCTCATCGCCCGCAACTAGGGGGGTTTTGGGCCGTTAACCGATATTTTCGGGCCGGATTCGTGTTATTTGGCCTGACTTTACCTCTGATTGCCCTTGTCCGCCCTGCCGAGTCTGCCGTCGCGCGCGATTCAGGCCGGTCGAAACCACTTCATCCGCGACCAAAAAGCCGCCCGCCCATCGCGCCGTCCTTCAACACCACGCGCGCCGCATTATGGCCCGGCACGCCGCTCACCCCGCCGCCCGGATGCGTACCCGCGCCGCACATATAGAGTCCCTTCACCGGCCCGCGATAGGCGCCATGCCCCAGCACCGGGCGTGCGGCCCACAATTGGTCCAGCGTCATCGCGCCATGCATGATGTCGCCGCCGGTCATCCCGAATGTCCGCTCCAGATCGAGCGGGGACAATATGTCCCGCGCAATCACGGACTGTGCAAAACCCGGCGCATAAGCGTCCACCGTCGCGATCACATCATCGGCCGCCGCCTCGCGCACATCGTCCCAACTGCGCCCGTGAGGCAATTCAGGCGCGAACTGCTGGCAGAATAGGCTCGCCACATGCGCGCCGGCCGGCGCCAGGCTGTCGTCGATGATCGAAGGTATCAGCATTTCGACGATCGGCGCGCGCGACCAGCCCCGCGCCTTCGCATCGGTGAAAGCCTGATCCATATAATCCATGGTCGGCGCGATGATGATCCCGGCCTGCAAATGCTCGCCCGTCCCCGGCAGGCAGGAAAAGCCGGGCAGCGCCGACAGGGCGACGTTCATCCGGAAACTGCCCGACGCCGTCCTGAACCCCCGGATACGTTTCAGGAAATCGGGCGGCAGGTCGCCGGGCGTCATCATCCGCTCATAGAGCAGCTTTGGCCCGACATTGGCGATGATCGCGCTACCCATCACTTCCTCGCCGCTTTCCAGCCTGACGCCCACCGCGCGGCCGCCATCGACCAGCACGCGCGCGACGGGAGCATCCAGGCTGATCTCCACGCCCATGGCTTCGACAATGCGCGCCATGGTCTGCGTGATCGCGCCCATGCCGCCGACGCAATGGCCCCATGCGCCCTTTTTCCCGTTCACCTGGCCAAAGACATGATGCAGCAGCACATAGGCGCTGCCCGGCGTGTCGGGGGACGCATAGTTGCCGACCATTGCGTCAAAGGCGAAGGCGGCCTTCACCGCCTCGCTCTCGAACCAGCCATCCAGGAATCCGCGCGCCGATTTCAGGAACAGGTCCATCACGTCGCGCTTCTGCTCCAGCGACAATGATCCGACACGCCGCCCCTGGGAAAGCGCCGCCATCACCATGGACAGCCCGTCGCCAACATTGGGCGGTGCTTTCAGCAGCATGTCGCGCAGCAGGCTCGCCACCACCTCCAGCGCATCCTGATAGGCGGGCAGGGCGGCGGCATCCTTCGCGCTGAACTTTGCAAATTCGGCCTGCGTCTTCTCCATCCCGCCGCCGACCTTCAGATAGCGGCCATCGGGCTGCGGCAGGAAATTGGCGATCGGCCGCTCGATCACGCGATAGCCATGGTGGGCCAGCCGCATGTCGGCGATCACCTTGGGATGCAGCAGGCTGACGGTATAGCTTGCCACCGAATTGCGGAAACCGGGGTGAAACTCCTCCGTCACCGCCGCGCCGCCGACAATGGGCCGCCGCTCCAATATGCGCACCTTGTACCCGGCCCGCGCCAGGTAGAATGCGCAGACCAGCCCGTTATGCCCGCCGCCGATGATGACGGCGTCGCGCCGCCTGCTCATCAAGCTTCAGCCTGCCTGTTTACGCGTCCCCCGACACCCATCCCCTCGCACCCTCCTTGTCGAACTTATACATATGTATAACAGTCCCGGACGAGCGCGCAAATCGCTTTCAATTCTCTATTTCATTCGCGACTTTGCCATAACGCCGCGCCAATCCCGCGCACACCATCAGCTGAATCTGGTGGAACAACATCACTGGCAAAAGTATCGGCCCAACCGCACTTGCGGGGAACAGCACGCCCGCCATCGGCACGCCGGTCGCCAGGCTCTTCTTCGATCCGCAGAATTGCAATACGATCGCGTCCTCCCGCGACAGACCCAGCAAGCGCGCCAGGCCCCATGTGAAAAGCAGCACGACCGCCAGGATCGCGATGGACAGCAGCGCCAGCAGCAAGAGTTCCTCCCGCGACACCTTCTGCCATAGCCCCTCGACCACCGCCGCGCTGAAGGCTGAATAGACGATCAGCAGGATCGACCCGCGATCCACCCGCCCCAGCATCGCCCGGTGCCGTTCGACGATCCCGCCGATCCACGGGCGCGCCAGATGGCCGAGGACGAACGGCAGCAACAGTTGCAGCACGATCCCCTCCGCCGCCGACAGGGAAATCAGGCCGCCCGTCCCCCCGGCGCCTTTCTGCATCAGCAGCGCGACCAGCAACGGCGTCAGGATAATGCCCAGCAGGTTGGAAAAGGACGCGCTCACCACCGCCGCGGCGACATTGCCCCGCGCGATCGCGGTGAAGGCGATCGACGACTGCACCGTTGAAGGCAGCAGCGTCAGGAACAGCAGTCCTGCCCGCATCGCGACCGGGATCGCCTCCACCTGTTGCGTCGCGAGGCCGACCAGCGGGAACAGCGCAAAGGTCGTCCCCAGCGTCGCCAGATGCAGCTTCCACGCCCGCGCCCCGATCCAGATCGCGTTGCGCGACAGCTTCGCGCCATGCAGGAAGAACAGCAATACGATCCCCGCATCGGCAAGGATGCCGATGACATACGCCCCGTCGCCCCGCGCTGGCAGGAAAGACGCCAGCACGACCATCGCTATCAGCAACAGCAGGAATGGGTCGGCGAATTCCCGAAGTCGGCTCATCCGCGCGGCTGTAGTCAGTCCTGCATGAAAAGGATAGACGGCAGGCGATTGGGCCGCTTAGGTCGAGCAGGGCAGATGGAGAAAGTCATGAGTAGCGGGGTGGAAATTGTCGAGCGGGACGACGTGCTGGAAATCCACATCGATCGTCCGGAAAAGAAAAACGCGCTTACCGCCGCCATGTACCGGACCATGATCGCCGCGCTTGCCGACGCGTCTGCGCGGGCCGGGATCGGCGCGGTCCTGATCGCTGGCAAGGGCGACGTCTTCTGCGCGGGCAATGACCTCAAGGATTTCACCCAGGGTCCGCAAGGTGGAGAGGCCGCCTTCGCATTCATCCGCGCCATCGCCCGTTTCGATAAGCCCGTTGTCGCCGCAGTGCAGGGACTGGCCGTTGGGGTAGGCACCACGATGTTGTTCCATTGCGACCTTGTTTATGCTGCGCCGGACGCTCGCTTCATCACGCCGTTCGTGAATTTGGGTATCGTGCCGGAAGCCGGTTTCAGCCTTTTGGCCCCTGCCACCATCGGCCACGCCAAGGCGGCGGCGATGTTGCTGCTCGGCGAACCCATGGATGCCGATACCGCCGATCGCGCGGGGCTAGTAACCGCGATCGTACCCGCCGAACGCCTGCTCGACCATGCGCGGGGTAAGGCTGCGCTACTCATGAGCAAGCCGCCCCATGCTCTCGCGGCGACTCGTCGCCTGCTGAAGGGGGATCAGGCGGTGCTGCTTGAACGTATCGAAGAAGAAGCGCGACTGGTCGAGGACATGCTCGACGCAGCCGAAGCGCAGGAAGCCTTCGCCGCCTTCTTCGAAAAGCGCCCGCCAGTTTTCCGCCGCGACTGAAGCAGAAGCCCTGATCCGAAGGCCATTGGATCGTTGCGAGGCCGGCATTGCCGCCCTTCGCGACGATGGACAGAAACGGGGAAGCTGCTACCTGAAGCCAGGCCATGACAGGCCCTGAAAGCAGAAGAAGGAAATGTGGATGAGTGATGAGGCGCGGGCTGTATCCGATACCGCGCCTGCGGCTGCACGCTTCACCCTGCTGGAACCGCTGCGCCAGCGGACCTTCCGCACGATCTGGATCGCAAGCCTCATTTCCAATTTCGGTCAGCTGATCCAGGGCGTCGGTGCCGCATGGCTGATGACGAAGCTGAGCTCGTCGCCGCAGATGGTGGCGCTGGTGCAGACCGCCATCATGCTGCCGCTGATGCTCGTCGCCCTACCCGCGGGGGCGATCGCGGACATGTTCGACCGGCGCAAGGTTGCGCTGACGGGGCTGGCCTTCGCCTGTGTCATGGCGATCTGCCTGACGCTGCTGAGCTGGGCCGGGTTGGTTACTCCCTGGATATTGCTGCTTTTCTGCTTTCTGATCGGTACGGGCGTGGCGCTTTACGCGCCGGCCTGGCAAGCATCCATCGGCGAGCAGGTAAAGGGTGAACATCTGCCCGCCGCGATCGCGCTGGGCACGATAAGCTATAATGTAGCGCGCAGTTTCGGGCCTGCTGTCGGCGGCGTCCTGGTGGCCGCGCTGGGGGCCATGGCCGCCTTTGCCGCCAACGCATTCTTCTACCTGCCCTTGTTTCTGGCGTTCCTGTGGTGGAACCGCGACCATCAGCCCTCGCGGTTGCCGCCCGAACGGATCGATCGCGCGATCGTGTCGGGCGTCCGCTATGCGTTTCATTCGCCCCCGATCCGCATAGTGCTGATCCGCACCCATGTGGCGGCGCTCGCGGGTGCATCGGTATCCGCATTGACGCCGCTGATCGCGATGGATCTGCTGCAAGGGACAGCGAGCACCTATGGGCTGTTGCTCGGCGCCTATGGCGTCGGTGCGGTTCTTGGCGCCATGGGGCTGGACCTGGTCCGCCAAAAACTACGGCCGGAACAATCCGCCCGTCTGCTGGCCGTCCTGCTTGGCGCCATGATCGTCCTGACCGGCGTCAGCACGCATATAGTTATCACCTGCGCAGCTCTGCTGGTTGCGGGCGCGGCATGGATGATGCTGGTCGCGCAGTTCAACGTCGCCGTGCAGATGTCGGCGCCCCGATGGGTCACGGCGCGCGCGCTCGCCTGCTATGGCTCGGCGGTGACTGGTGGTCTGGCGATCGGTGCGTGGGGCTGGGGCTCTGTCGCCGGTGCGCTCGGCACGGGGCAGGCGATGATCCTGTCTGGCGCAGCCATGGCGTTGAGCGCCTTGTTGGGATTTGTCATTCCCTTGGCCCGGTCCGTACCTGACGGGCTGGAAGAAAGCGTGCTGGCGCATCAGCCCAAGGTGTCGCTGGCGTTGACCCCCCGCAGCGGCCCCGTGGTCATCGAGATCGATTACCGCGTCGATCCGGACCAGGCCCGCGACTTCTACGTCGCGATCCAGAAGTTGCGCGGCGCCCGGCTGCGCAGCGGTGCGTTTGGCTGGTCGGTGGCGCGCGACATCGCCGATCCAGAGCTATGGACGGAACATTATTACTGTCCGACCTGGGGCGATTATCTGCGCCAGCGCGATCGCATGACGACAGGTGACCGTCAGGTGGAGGACGCCGCGAACAAATTCCATACGGGCGAAAGCGAAGGGCGGGTGCGCAGAAGGCTTGAACGGCCAACCGGTTCGGTCCGGTGGCGTTCCGATACCCCCGACCGGCGGGACGAGGGCGTCGATTTTTTCTATCGGTAAGGCAGGCGGACAGACGCCCGGCGGCATGCGTTGTCAATATCGCCGGCGGCGCTAAAGTCGCTCTGGGTCGAAGTAGGAGAGCGGCATGCCAAGACAGGCGAAACGGACGGTGGGACGTCCTCGAAGGCTGACGCTGGAGGCGATCGTCGATGCCGCCTGCGATGTGGGTATCGCGAAGCTGGAGATGAGCCTGGTGGCCGAAAGGCTGAATACCGGCGTCGCCACGCTATATGGCTATGTGCGTGGCCGCGACCACCTTCTCGAACTGGTGGCGCAGCGTCTGGTGGGGCAGGCGCTGATCAAGGATGAAGGGCAAAGCTGGCAGAATATCCTGCGCGAACATGCGACGATCACCTACCGCCTGTTCCGATCCCTGCCGCACCTCATCACCAATCTGATGGGCAAGCAGCCGGAGCAGCATTCGTTCGACTATTCGCGCAGCGTGCTGGCCCTGATCGAGTCCAGGGGCGTTCCCGAAACGGCTGCCGTGAACGCCTATATCGAAATCAATCAGGTCGTGATCGGGGCGGCCATCAATATGATGCGGCGCGAGGCGCTCGAAAATGTGTCTATCGACGACGAGGGACGTCGCGTGCTGCTGCCCGAGATTCTCGGGGATTATCGACCGACTCTGGAGCGTATCATCTCCGGCTATGAGGCGGGACTGACCACCGGTGATGGCGACGGGACCGACTAACGGTCAGGCTACCCGGCCTGAAAGAACAGGCTCCAGCACTGCAAAAATCGCTTGTCGCGCTTTTCTCCCATTTGGGAGGTTTGATGATTCCCGCCTTCTGTCATTCCGAAACTCCCGAAAGGCTGGAAAGATGATGACTGATAGCAAAACGCTGACCCACCTGGCGCGCCTGGAAGCGGAGAGTATTCATATATTGAGAGAGGTTGTCGCCGAAGCTGAAAAGCCGGTGATGCTGTATTCCGTGGGCAAGGACAGCGCCGTGATGCTGCATCTCGCCCGCAAGGCATTTTACCCTTCGCCGCCGCCGTTCCCCCTACTCCATGTCGATACGACATGGAAGTTCAAGGCGATGTACGACCTGCGCGACCGCATGGCGCAAGAAAGCGGCATGGAACTTCTGGTATATCAAAACCCCGAAGCAAAGGAGCGGGGGATTAACCCGTTCGACCATGGCGCGCTTCACACCGACATGTGGAAGACCGAAGGATTGAAGCAGGCGCTCGACCTCTATGGTTTCGACGCAGCCTTTGGCGGCGCGCGCCGCGACGAGGAAAAGAGCCGCGCCAAGGAGCGCATCTTTTCCTTCCGCACCGCTTCGCATGGCTGGGATCCGAAAAACCAGCGCCCGGAACTGTGGAACCTCTACAACGCCAAGAAGAACAAGGGCGAGAGCATCCGCATTTTCCCCATCAGCAACTGGACCGAGCTGGACATCTGGCAATATATCCACCTGAACGACGTTCCGATCGTGCCGCTGTATTTCGCCCAGGAACGGCCCACCGTCGAGCGCGACGGCATGCTGCTGATGGTCGATGACGAACGCTTCCTGCTGAAGCCCGGCGAAGAGCCGGTGATGCGGTCGATCCGTTTCCGCACGCTGGGTTGCTACCCCCTGACCGGCGCGGTGGAAAGCAGCGCCCAGACGCTGCCGGACGTCATCCAGGAAACGCTTCTGACGACCACGTCCGAACGCCAGGGTCGCGCCATCGACAAGGACGCGGGCGGCGCCGGCATGGAGAAGAAGAAGCAGGAAGGGTATTTCTGACCTGAGCCGTCATCCCAGCGAAAGCTCGGATCTCAGGCCGGCAGAACCTTCCCCAGATCAACGAGATCCCAGCTTTCGCTGGGACGACGGGACTAGACCAATGACCGACACTCTCGACGAACCTATCTACAAGACCGATGCCCTCATAGCCGAGGATATCGACGAATATCTGAAAGTGCATGAGCACAAGACGATGCTGCGCTTCATCACCTGCGGGTCGGTGGACGATGGCAAATCGACGCTGATCGGCCGCCTGCTCTATGACAGCAAGATGATCTTCGAGGATCAACTCGCTGCACTGGAGGCGGACAGCAAGCGCGTCGGCACGCAGGGGCAGGAAATTGATTTCGCCCTGCTGGTCGATGGTCTCGCCGCCGAGCGCGAGCAGGGGATCACGATCGACGTCGCCTATCGCTTCTTCGCGACCGAAAAGCGCAAGTTCATCGTCGCCGACACGCCCGGTCATGAACAATATACGCGCAACATGGTCACTGGCGCTTCGACCGCCGATCTCGCCGTCATCCTGATCGACGCGCGCAAGGGCGTGCTGACGCAGACCAAGCGTCACAGCTATCTGGCGCATCTGATCGGCATCAAGAACATCGTTCTGGCGGTGAACAAGATGGATCTGGTCGATTATGACCAGGCGGTGTTCGACGGCATCGTCAAGGATTATACTGAGTTCGCCCGCTCGATCGGCATCCAGCATTTCGTGCCGATGCCGATTTCCGGGTTCAAGGGCGACAATATCACCGGTCCTTCGGAAAACACGCCCTGGTACAAGGGACCGACACTGATGGCGCATCTGGAGACCGTGGAGGTCAACGGCGCGACTGACGCGGAAAAGCCGTTCCGCATGCCCGTGCAGTGGGTGAACCGCCCCAATCTGGACTTCCGCGGCTTTTCCGGGCTGATCGCCACCGGCGCGGTCAAGCCGGGCGACGCGATCCGCGTCCTTCCCTCGGGCAAAACCAGCACAGTGACGCGGATCGTGACGCTGGACGGTGATCTGGGCCAGGCGGTTGCGGGTCAGTCAGTGACCATCTGCTTCGCCGATGAGATCGACTGTTCGCGCGGAGACGTCATCGCGCTTGCCGACAGTCCGCCCCAGGCCGCCGACCAGTTCGAAGCGACGATTGTCTGGATGGCTGACGAGGAAATGCTGCCCGGCCGTCCATATTGGCTGAAGATCGGCACGCAGACCGTGACAGCGACCGTGCAGCAGCCGAAATATCAGGTGAACGTCAATACGATGGAGCATCTGGCGGCCAAGACGCTGGATCTGAACGCGATCGGCGTTGCGAACCTGTCGACCGACAAACAGATCGTGTTCGAGCCCTATGAGCAGAACCGGACGCTGGGCGGTTTCATCCTGATCGACAAGATCACCAACGCCACGGTGGCGGCAGGCATGCTGCACTTCTCGCTGCGGCGGGCGCAGAATGTCCATTGGCAGGCGACCGATGTCACCCGCGAATTCCATGCAGGGCTGAAGAACCAGAAGCCGGCTGTGCTGTGGTTCACCGGCCTGTCGGGCGCGGGCAAGTCGACCATCGCCAATATCGTCGAAAAGAAGCTGGCGCGGATGAACCGCCACACCTTCCTGCTCGACGGCGACAATGTGCGGCATGGCCTGAACAGGGATCTGGGCTTCACCGACGCCGACCGCGTGGAAAATATCCGCCGCGTGGGCGAAGTGGCGAAGCTGATGACCGACGCGGGACTCATCGTCATCACCGCCTTCATTTCGCCCTTCCGTTCGGAGCGCGAAATGGTGCGGCAGATGATGCAGCCTGGCGAGTTCATCGAGGTGCATATCGACACGCCGCTCGCCGAAGCCGAGGCGCGCGACGTCAAGGGCCTCTACAAGAAGGCGAGGGCGGGGGATCTCAAGAACTTCACCGGGATCGACAGCCCCTATGAAGCGCCCCAAGATCCTGAAATCCGCATCGACACCACGTCGCTGACTGCGGATCAGGCAGCTGACCTGATCATCGCCAGGCTGATCCCGTGAGCGCCGCAATGGATGACGGAGATCTCGCCGCGCATCTCGCCGAAGTGGCCGGGCGGATCCTGATCAATGTCCGGCAGTCCGGGCTGTTCAGTCCCACGGCGCTGGGCAAGGCGGGGGATCAGACCGCCAATCAGTTCCTCGTCCACGCACTGCGCGAAGTGCGCCCGGACGATGGGCTGTTGTCGGAAGAGGAAAAGGACAATCCGGAGCGGCTTTCCAAGAGCCGGGTATGGATCGTCGATCCGGTCGATGGCACGCGTGAATATGGCGAAGAACGGTCCGATTGGGCCGTGCATGTCGGCATGGCGTTGGATGGCGCGGCGGTTCTCGGCGCCGTCGCGCTGCCCGGCCTTGATCTGACCGGCACTGGCGGTGGGACTGTGCTGCGGTCCGATCAGCCACGCTCCGTGCCTCCGGCGCCCGAAAAGCTGCGCATGGTCGTGTCGCGCACCCGGCCCGCGAAGGAAGCCGTGGCGGTGGCCGAACGGCTCGATGCGGAACTGGTGCCGATGGGGTCTGCGGGCGCAAAGGCGATGGCCGTGATCCTGGGGCAGGCTGACATCTACCTGCATTCGGGCGGCCAATATGAATGGGACAGCATGGCCCCGGTGGCGGTAGCGCAGGCGCATGGCCTGCACTGCTCCCGCATCGACGGCAGCCCGCTGGTCTATAATCAGCAGGATGTATATCTGCCCGATCTGCTGATCTGCCGGAAAGAACACGCAGAGGCGGTTCTGGGCCTCATTGCAGAGGTGGCAGTAAGCGCCTGAGGAAAGGGCCGGTTGAGCCATTCGACTGCGCCCATGACGGGCTGAAGCCGTCCGGTCGCATCGCGCGACCGGATAGGCCCGGACCTCGTGCTGGTGATGCATTCCGCGCTCGGCCCCGACAGGCTGATCGGGCAGCGGGCGCTGGACCTGGCGCAGCTTGGTTTCGTTGCGCTGGCTACGGACGCCGACGGGCTGGGCGCCGCAGGTCCAGATTTGGACTGTGCCGCTCTTTCAGCAGTTTCAGGAGCAGCCCGACTTTCTGCGCGGACGCATTCTTGCCGGATATGATGCGCTGCGGACGCTGCCCGAAGTGATGCAGGGCGTATTTCGGCGATCGGCTACTGTTTTGGCGGCCGGTGCGTGCTGGAATTGGCGCGCAGCGGTGCCGATGTGCGGTCAGTGATTAGTTTTCCGCAGGGTGGATAATGCTGCCTATTGGCCATGCTCAATGAAAAAGGAGGCGGAGCCGTTCAGTCGGGCCCATCTAGTCTCTAAAAAGGGACTGCTGTCTTCCTTCCAGCGCCCCTTGCGGGCACGCGAGTCTGTCACACGCGATGATGGAAAATCATAGCAATTCTTTGAATATAACGGAAAAGCTGAAAATGGCTGGGGCGGCAGGATTCGAACCTGCGCATGGCGGCATCAAAAGCCGCTGCCTTACCGCTTGGCGACGCCCCAACATGCATACCGGTTTTGACCGGTGCGGATCGCCATATAGCGTCTGTTGCGCGAAAGGAAAGCCTAGTCATCACTGTTTCGCTACGCCAATATGGCCGTGTTGTGACCCGATTTCTGGATGACCGGCATGAGTGCAAATAATTCTCCCGCAACCGCATCGGCATCACAGATTTCGCCGGCGTCGCCGCTGTTCCTGCGTGAGGATGAGATCAGGCGGGGGATCGAAATGCTGTATTTCGGCTACACCGCCCTGACCCGATCGATCGACGAAAGGCTGGCGGCGCAGGGGCTTGGCCGGGCGCATCATCGCGCGCTGTATTTTATCTCACGCCAGCCGGACCTTACGGTCAAGGACCTGCTGCGCTTGTTGGCCGTCACCAAGCAATCGCTGGGCCGCGTGCTCAATGACCTGATCGAGCAAGGCTATATCGAAACGCGCCAGGGCGCGATCGACCGGCGACAAAAGCTGCTCCGCCTCAGCGCGGCGGGCGCAGCGCTCGAAGCGGAACTGTTCCGCGCGCTGCGAGAGAAAATGGCTGCGGCCTATGCCCAGGCAGGTCAAGGGTCGGTCACCGGTTTCTGGCGCGTTCTGGAAGGGTTGATACCCGATGCCGACCGATCCATGGTCTTTGGCCTGCGCAGCCGTTGAACTGCGACGCAACCATATCCGCCTGACGGCGGTTAAACACGTGCGTTCAATCGCAAAAAGAGGGACATCATGAAGAGAATATTGCTCGGAACTGTGGCGATCGTGGCGGCAACCGGCCTGACCGCCTGCTCGGAAAAGGCTTCGGACAGCCTTGAAAATGCGGGGTCGGCAATCGGCAACGACGTCAGCCGGGCGGTAGACGAGGCCGGAGAGAAAATCGACAACGGCTTGGACGAGGCGGGTCGGGCCATTGATGACAGCGCGGACAGCATGGGCGCAGCGACCGAGAATGCGGCGCGTGACGCACGGCGTGAAGCTGGCGAAGCGAAGCAGGATGTCGGGTCCGCCATGGAGCGGGCAGGAAACGACCTCAAGGACGAGTGACGATGCCGGTGCGGGGCATATGGGAAGCCCCGCGCCAGCAACGACCGGATCAGGATTGCCCGGCGAGCCGGTCGAGCGCCTGAGTTATGTAGCGGCGGCGTTCCGGCTCCCGGTTGATTTCCAGCATCGCGGTCAGGCTGGCGCGGGCCGATTCCACTTTGCCATGCACCAGTTGCAAGCGTGCCAAGGCCCACCATCCGGCGTCATGCTCAGGCGCTATGACGGTCATTCTTTCGTACAGCATGCATGCGCGCCATGTGTCGCCCGCCTGCTCGGCTCGCAGGCTCTGGTTAAGCAGCATGCGGACCAGCGTCATACGGTTCGACATCGGCTCCAGAGGTTCATGGCCGGTCTGGGGGAAGGCGTCTGACGCCTGCGCAGGCAGGGCCGACAGTTGTTCGGGTTGCACCAGCGCCCCCCGATTAAACGGATCTATCACCGCTTCGCGGTCTTCAGGACCGATACTGACAAGGACATGGCCGGGCGTGTTGAGCGCGTAAGCGGTCCAGCCCATGCGCCGGGCGGCCGCGACATAAAGGATGGATAGACTGACCGGCAGGCCTCGCCTCCGGTCCAGAACCCGGATCATGTCGGCGTTGAGCGGGGCGTCATAGGTCGCTGTGTCGCCCGCGAAGTCAAACTGTGCGCCAAGGACGCGAGCAAGCAACGCCCCTTGCGCTTCCCCCGAATCCAGCGCAGCTTCCCCGGCGTCCTGCCGTTCGGCGTCCACGGCGGCGCTGATCGTGCGGAGCAGGCCGAGATAGGAATCAAGATCGACCCCTTCATGATCGAGGCCGCTCAGCGCCAGCGCGGCACTGTCCAGTTCGATCTCCGCGTCCGCTAGGAGGCCAATATAGGTGATGCTCTCGTTCACGACCGGACCCGCTCCTGGCGTTGGCCCGGTGCGTCGCGGCTAATTCGATCATTGATCCTGAATCTATCCATATGACCAAGATGGGTGTCGATTGCGCCGCTTTCCACCTGTCGTGCTAAACAAGACGCATGGCAAAGCGAAAGAAGCGATATCTGATAGCCGCCATGCCGGACGGATATGTAAAGCGGATCGGCCCGACGGCCGACCCGTTTACGCATTATTGGCGGATCGTCGGCGAACTGGAAAATGGCAGGACGGAAGTATTCTGGGGCCATGCGAAGTCATTGGCGGAAGCCAGGAAGAAGCGCGCTGCCGCCACCGACGCGTCGAAGGCGCGGGGTTGGCGCAGCTTTGCGTTCGAGGTCACCGAACTGGTCGAGGAGCCAGCTTAAGGATCAAGGAGTGGGCCCGACTTCCTGAGCAGAGACGGCAAGAGCCGCCAGCTTGGATGCACATTGGACCAGCGATTTGCGATCGAACGGCTTGCTGATCAGTGGCCGATCCTCTGAATATCCGGGCAGGCTTTCGCGACCATATCCAGTGACGAAAGCGAAGGGAAGCTGCCGGGCCGTCAGCGCAGCGGCGACAGGATCTACCGGCTCGCCCTGAAGATTGCCGTCCAGCAGCGCGGCGTCAAAATCGCCGGTCTGAAGCAGGGTCAACGCTTCGTCGGCGGACGCGGCGATGGTGACGACGGCGGCCTCATCCTCCAATATGCTGGCAATTTCCATCGCCACCAGCGGCTCATCCTCAATGATCAGGAAAGATCGGCCCGATATCGCCCCCTCGCGCCCGGCTGCCATGTCCTCATCCGAGCTGGCGGGGGAGGCGGCGGTGTTGATCCGGCTGATGCGCGGGCCGCAGGGCAGGGTCATCGTCCACCGAACGCCAGCCTTGTCATAAGCGACGCTGGCCTGCCCGCCCTCAGCCTTTAGGCTTCGTTCTATGAGCGCGGTGCCGAAGCCCCTGCGCGTTGGTGGAGCGACAGCAGGGCCGCCATCTTCGGCCCAGATGATCGCCAGTTGCTTGCCGTCAATCGTCCACGATAGTGACACCGTTCCGGCCGGCGTGCATAGAGCGCCATATTTGTGGGCGTTGGTGACAAGCTCATGCAGGATCAGGGCGACGTGCAGCGCCAGTTCGGGCGCCAGTTCAAGGTCCGGCCCCACGATGTCGAGCTGGGTCGGGTCGATCGCCCCGATCTCAAGCTGGCCGCTGATCAGTTCACGCAGCGAAGCACCCTGCCATGTGGTACTGCTCAGCAGGGAGTGTGCTCGCGCCAGCGCATGGATGCGCCCGGTAAAGGTCGGCGCGAAGTCGGATGGGCCGGACGAATGGCGCAGTGTCTGCACCGCGATCGCTTGCACGGAGGCCAGGGTGTTCTTCACCCGATGGTTGAGTTCGCCGATCAGCAGGCGCTGCGTATCTTCCGCCCGCTTTCGTTCCGTGACGTCCAGCACCTGAACATTGATGGAAACGAGCCGACCCTGTCCATTGAGCAGCGCGGAGCAATAGCATTCGCACTCCAGCGTCAGGCCTTCAGCCGTTCGCATCCGCAAATGCTGCATCGCCCGGACGGATCGCCCGGCGATCAGGTCGCTCGTCAGTTCATCGAACAGTGCCTCGTCTTCCGGGTCGATCCAGTCCAGCTCGACAGCCCTGAAGCCCGCGACTTCTGGCGCGCGCCATCCAAAGAGGCGCTCTGCCCCCTTTGACCAGGCGACGATATGCCGCCCGGCATCGAATTCGATGATAGCCAGCGGGGAATTGTCGCTATGGGCGTTCAGCCGCGACAGCGCCCCGGCAAGCTCGTCGCGCTGCCGGGCGAGTTCTTCCCGCTGGCGGAACAGTTCGACGAATATGGCGGTCTTGTTGCGCAGGATGTGCGCATCGACGGGCTTCAGCAGATAATCTACAGCGCCTGTCTCATACCCCCGGAAGCGGCGCCGTTCATCGGTCGCGACGGCGGTCAGGAATATGATGGGGACGCGGCGCGTGCGTTCCGTGCCGCGCATGAGTTCGGCCAGTTCAAAGCCGTCCATCCCCGGCATCTGAATGTCCAGCAGCGCCAGCGCAACGTCATGCACCAACAGCAGTTCGAGCGCCTGCACCCCCGACCGCGCCTTGAGCAGTTCGACGCCTTCTTCCGCGAGCAGCGCCTCAAGCGCGGTCAGATTTTCCTCGATATCATCGACGGCCAGGATCTTGGCGGGTTCAGGCGGCATCGCTGAATTCCTCCAGTGCCTTGAGGTTGCGGCGATATATTTTTTCCGCCTCATGGAAATCGGCAAAGGCGTCGGAATAGCGGGAGAAGCGCAGCGTTTCTTTCGACCCCAGCCCCAGGAAGCCGCCGCGCACCAAGGCCCCGCCGAACAGGCCCAGCGCGCGATCTTGCAATTCCCGGTCGAAATAGATGAGGACGTTGCGGCTGGACACAAGCTGGACCTCGGCGAATACCTGATCGCTGGCCAGATTATGTTCGGCAAAAACCGCCCGGCGGCGCAGCGACTTGTCGAACACGGCCGCGCCATAGGCTGCGGTATAATAGTCGGACAGCGATCGCTTGCCCCCGGCCAGACGATGATTTTCGGTAAATTGCTGGATGCGGTCCAGATCGTAGATCCCCGCCTGCGCCTTTTGAAGCGCCGCCGGGCTGATGTCGGTGCAATAGAAAATCGTACGGTCTTCCAGCCCCTCTTCGCGGAACAGGATGGCGAGGGAGTAAAATTCCTCGCCATTGGCGCACCCGGCGATCCATACTTTCAGCGACGGATAGGTTTTCAGATGCGGCACCACCAGTTCCCGCAGCGCGCGGAAGTAGGCCGGGTCGCGGAACATCTCGCTCACCTGGATGGTCAGGAAACCCATCAGGTCGGCGAACACGGCGGGGTCTCGCAACAGCAGGTGCTGGAGGTGGGATAGGCTGTCGCAGTCATGCCGTTGCTGCGCGCGGGCCAGGCGGCGGTGGAGGGAGCCGCGCGAATAGCCGCGAAAATCATAATGATAATGCCGCCAGATCGCCTCCAGCAGCAGGTCCAGTTCCAGTTCCTCGTGCGCGGCGAAAGCCTCCTCGCTCATCGCGGCATCCACACGCGGGTGAGGCTTAGCAGCTTGTCGACGTCCAGCGGCTTGGCGAGATAGTCATTGGCGCCCGCGTCCAGGCAATCCTGTTGATCGCGCGCCATCGCCTTGGCCGTCAGGGCTATGATCGGCATCTGCTTGCCCCACGGTTGGGCACGAATCTCGCGCGTGGCGGTAAGGCCGTCCATCTCCGGCATCATCACATCCATCAGCACCAGATCGACAGCGTTGGACAGGCCGCGCGCAGCCTCATCAAGCGCCTGGAGCGCTTCCCGGCCATTCCGCGCTATCCGCACCTTGGCTCCATGCGGTTCGAAGATGGATGTCAGCGCATAGACGTTGCGGATGTCGTCCTCGACAACCAGGATCTCGCGCCCGTCCAGCGCGGCGTCGCGGTTGAGCGATTTGGCGATCAGCGCCTGTTGCGGCTCGGGCAGGTCGGACACGACCTGATGCAGGAACAGCGTGACTTCGTCCAGCAGCCGTTCGGGTGATTTGGCGCCCTTGACGATGATGGACTTGCTGTACCTTCGCAGCCGCATCTCCTCTTCCTGGGCGAGATCACGGCCAGTATAGACGATGACCGGAGGGAAACCGACAGCTTCGTCCGCGCTCAACCGCTCCAGAAGGTCGAGGCCGGAAGCGTCGGGCAGGTTCAGGTCCAGCACCATGCAGTCGAATGTTTCGCGGCCCAGCAGGTCGAAACATTGCGCGGCCGAACGCGCCTCAACCGTCTCGACGTCGCGGGATGCGAGCAGCAGCTTGACGCTTTCGGCCTGCTGCGCGTCATCCTCCACCACCAATACGCGGCGCAGGCGCTGCGACATCCGGGCTTCCAGCCCCTCCAGCATCTCGACCAGCGCATCGCGCTTCACCGGCTTGAACAGATAGCCGATCGCCCCGCTGGACAAGGCAGCCTGGCTGTCATCATCGACCGATACGACATGGACGGGGATGTGCCGGGTGCGCACGTCGCGCTTTATCCGGTCCAGCACGGACAGACCCGTATGGTCGGGCAGGTTCATGTCCAGGATCACGGCATTGGGCACATATTGCCGCGCCATCAGCGCGCCTTCATCGGCGGTGCTGGCGATCAGGCACTGGAAGTTCAGTTCATGCGCCACATCGCACAGGATTTTGGCGAAGACCGGATCATCCTCAACGATCAGGATGACGCGGGCGTCGCCCGACAATTGTTCGCGGTCGTCCTGCGTCACCACGGTCGGGCGGCGTCGCGCGGGCTTGGGGTTGGATGGCCGGGGCCGCGCCTGCTCGACGGGCGGCGGCAGGTCAGCCCGCACCGCGGCTGCGCCATCATATCGCTCGGGCAGGATCAGCCTGAAGGCGCTGCCTTCTCCCACCACGCTCTGCACTTCCACTTCGCCGCCCAGCAGTCTGGCCAGTTCGCGGGAAATGGACAGGCCAAGGCCGGTGCCGCCATATTTCCGGCTGACCGTGCCATCGGCCTGGCGGAAGGCGTCGAAGATCAGCTGTTGATGTTCGGTCGGTATGCCCACGCCCGTATCACGCACGGTGAAGGCGATGCGGCCATCGGCCAGCCTGTCGGCTTCCAGCGCCACTGATCCGCTATCGGTGAACTTGATCGCGTTCGACAGGAAATTCTTCAGCACCTGTTCGATGCGCTGCGGGTCGCTTTCCATTTCGACTGGCGCGGTCCCCCCGGCGCTGAAGGCAAGGCCCTTTGACTGCGCAGAAGGTGCGAAGATCGCATCCATTTTTTCCAGCAGCGCCGGAATGCTCATGCAGCGCGGCTGCAGTTCCAGCTTGCCTGCCTCTATCTTCGAAATGTCGAGAATATCGTTGATCAGCGCCAGCAGGTCGTTGCCCGACGTTTCGATCGTCTCTGCATGCCGCACCTGTTCCGCCGACAGGTTGCCGCCCCGGTTTTCCGCCAACAATCGCGCCATGATGAGCAGCGAATTGAGCGGCGTGCGCAGTTCGTGGCTCATATTGGCGAGGAATTCGGATTTGTAGCGGCTAGCCTGCTCCAGTTCCCCGGCCTGATTTTCCAGTGAACGCTGGGCGCGGGTCAGGTCATCACGCTGAATTTCCAGCTGCCTTGCCTGTTCCTCCAGCTGGGAATTGGTCTGTTCCAGTTCGGATTGCTGGGCCTCCAGACGGGCAGCCGATTCCTGGAGATGGCGGCTCTGCTGCTCCAGCTCCTCATTATTCGCGCGCAACTCCTCGCTCTGCGCCTGCAGTTCTTCAGCCTGCTGCTGCGTTTCTTCAAGCAGTTCACGCAGGCGGGCGCGATATTTGCCGGATCGGATGGCGACGCCCAATTGTCCGGCGATCCGTTCGAGCAGGGCGAGCGCCTCTGCATCCGCGCCTTTGGGCAGGCCCAGCTCAACCACTGCATTGATGACGCCATCGGCCTGGGTGGTTGCGATCAATAGGCTTTCCGGTTTGGCCTGTCCCAGCGCCGATCCATAACAAAGATAGCCGTCCGGCACATCATTCAACAAAAAGCTGCGCCGGTCGGCCACTGCCTGACCCAGCAGCCCGTCGCCGACATCAAATCGTTCTGGAAGCAGCGCGTCCGCAGGCACCGCGTAGGTCGCATAGCGGCGGAAGCCCTCGCCATTGGCGATGTATAGCGCGCCCGCCTGCGCCTTCAGATAGTCGGCCAGAAAAGTAAGGGCGCTGGTCGCCAGCGTATCGAGCGGCTGCTCGCCGCCCACCGCCTTGGCAAGGCCCACCTGTCCGCCCTGCATCCACTCCTCCCGCGCGATGGCCAGGCGATTGCGGATGAAAAAAAGGCCGACAATCGCAAGTGTCCAGCATGTGAAACAGGCCAGTGCACGGTTGGTGATCGCGACTTGCGGATCGACGCCTGCCGGTGCCAGGGGCATGCCGACGATCATCAGCACTGTCGCACCCGCCGCGACGAAAAGAGGTAATTGAGGCCGCGCCGCCACATAAGACAGCACGACCGGCAGCAGATACGCCACCCACACAGCCGTCCCCAAGGGGAAGATCAGGTCTGCGGCGAAGGGGAGGGCAAGCAGCAGGATCAGTGCGGCATGAAGCCAGACTCGCGTGTTTAACGACTTTGTTTGCAGCATCTTCCAACAGAGACGGTGTGCGCCTCTCGACGCGGCACCTTACCCCCCAACCCCCTTCGCAATAACTTCACCGGCAAGGCCGCCAAGGCCCAGCCGGATTCCAATTCACCTTGGCGCGTTCAAACCAACGAAAAGAAAATTGGTTCCCTATTCTGACCTATTGGACGCCGTCCGCGCCAGAAATGTGACTTTGTTCGATTCATCCGGACAGTCTGATTAACAGGCGATTGAATTTCGCGGAGAAGGTCGTAAGCTATTGGCTGCGGACCGGGCCCCTCTGGCGCGCTTGCCTTGGCTTTGGCGCGTGATGTCGGACCGCATCGGATGATCCGGTGCGAAAGGCATGGGAGTAGCTTCTGCTTTTCCTTCGTTTCTGAATCTTCCGATCAACATGATGTTGAACTGGAGGAGCGTTTTCATGGAGTTTCTGTTTGCCGACTGGTTGGGCACGCCCGCCTGGTTCTGGCTTGTATTCATCGCGTTGGTCACAGCCCTGACCGCTTTCGACCTGGGTTTCCTGCATAAGGATGACCGGGAAATCGGCATTCGGGAAAGCCTGGGCCTTTCGGCTTTTTACATCAGCGTGGCGATGCTGTTCGGCGGCTGGATATGGTTCGCGCGCGGGCCGGAGCCGGGGATGCAGTATTTCACCGGCTTCTTCATCGAAAAGGCGCTGTCGATCGACAACGTATTCGTGATCAGCCTGATTTTTTCCTATTTCGCTATCCCGGCCCGCTATCAATATCGCGCGCTGCTATGGGGCATCATCGGCGTGATCGTGCTGCGCGGCCTGATGATTGCGGGCGGCGCGATGCTGCTGCATGAAGCCTATTGGGTGCTCTATCTGTTCGCTGTTTTCCTGATCTTTACCGGGATCAAGATGCTGTTTTCGGGCGATACGCCCATGGACATCAGCAATAATCGCGCGATCAAATTCATCGCTGCGCATATCCGCATGACGCCGGAACTGCATGGCGAACATTTCTTCGCCCGCACGCCCCATCCGAAGACGGGCAAGATGGTGCTTGCCGCCACGCCGCTGTTCCTGGCGCTGGTGATCATCAACTTTGCGGACCTCGTCTTTGCGGTGGATAGCGTCCCGGCCATATTCGCCATCACGACCGACACGTTCATCGTCTACACCTCGAACGTCATGGCGATCCTTGGCCTGCGCGCGCTCTATTTCGCGCTTTCGGCGATGGTGCATCGCTTCCATTATCTGAAATATGCGCTGGCGCTGATCCTGGTCTATATCGGCACGAAGATCTTCGTGGCTGATTTCCTGCTGGACGGCGGCAAATTCCCGCCTGTGCTGAGCCTGGGCGTCACTTTCGCGCTCATTGCCGGTGGCGTGGGCTGGTCGCTGTGGAAAACGCGGCAGGAAGCGCGCGGCGTCGTGTGATCATTCGGGCCGGGGTGGGCACATCCGCCCCGGCTCCTCTGATGCCCCTTGTTAATTCCGCCCCTTCGCCTCTATGCAGGCGTCTGGCACATGAAGGGCAGGAGGGGGCATGCCTACCGGATCAGCAGCAGCGACGGTGAAGGCCGCGCCACCGGGCGTCAGTCGGCGTGAATTGCGCACCGTCGTGGGCGCCAGCGTGATCGGCACGACGATCGAATGGTTCGACTTCTTCATCTATGGAGTCGCGTCGGCTCTTATTTTTAATCGGTTGTTCTTCCCGTCCTTCGAACCGCTGACGGGCACGCTGCTGGCATTTTCCACCTACGCGCTGGGTTTCCTGGCGCGGCCGTTGGGCGGCGTGATCTTTGGTCATTTCGGCGACCGGATCGGGCGCAAGACGTTGCTGATGATCAGTTTGCTGATGATGGGTCTGTCGACAACCGCCATCGGCCTACTGCCGACATACGAACAGATCGGCAGCTGGGCGCCGATCCTGCTCGTGTTGTTGCGGCTTATCCAGGGCTTCGCCGTTGGAGGCGAGTGGGGCGGGGCCGTGCTGATCGTAGCGGAAGTAGCGCCGCCATCGCAGCGCGGCTTCTGGACGAGCTGGCCGCAGGTGGGTGCGCCGGCGGGCAACCTGCTGGCCGCCGCGGTGTTCGCCGCTGCGTCGGCGCTGCTGACCGAGGCGGATTTCATCGCCTGGGGCTGGCGCATCCCCTTCCTCCTGTCGATCGTGCTGGTGCTCGTGGGGTGGTGGCTGCGCCGGGCCGTCTCGGAAAGCCTGGTTTTCGCCCGCGAGGCGGCGGAGGCGGGAGTGGAACGCTTTCCGGCGGTGGAGGCGATACGGCGTAAGGGCCGCGCGCTGCTGACCGGCGCGGGCCTGCGGTTCGGCGAGAACATATGCTACTATGTCGCCGCCACCTTTTCCATGACCTATCTCACCGAAATCCGGGGCGGCGACCGGTCGCTCGTGCTGAATGCGGTGCTGATCGGCTCCGCGCTGGAATGCCTCACCATGCCGTTCTTCGCGATGCTGTCCGACCGGGTAGGGCGCAGGCTGGTCTATGGCGGCGGGGCTTTGTGCATGGCGGCCTGGTTCCTGATCTTCTTCACGCTGCTGGATCAGGGGAATGCGTGGAGCGTAGGGGCGGCGATTACTGTCGCGATGGTGGCGCACGGGGCGATGTATGCGCCACAGGCCGCGATGATAACCGAACTCTTCCCCACCCGCTTGCGCTATTCAGGGGCAAGCATCGCCTATCAGGCTACCTCGATCATGGCAGGGTCGCTGGCGCCCCTCATCGCCCTGTCCCTTTATCAGGCGAGTGGCGGGACGACGCTAGTGACGGCTTATGTCGTCGGCAGCCTGATCCTGACAATCGTGGCTGTCATCGCGGCGTCCGAAACGCGCGGCGTCGATCTCGCCAAAGTGGAATAGAATCTCGTTGATATAAAAGACTTCATGACGGACGACGAAGTTCAATCCAAGGCGGCCGGGAACAAGGTGATGAGCTGATTGTTCAATGTCCGTCAGGAGGAGGTTGATTATGGCTGAAGTTCATAGAGATCCTTATACCGGTGATCGGACCGTCGTTCACAAGAGCAAAGGCGGCAGAACGCTTGCCATTGTGCTGATCGCCATTCTGGCGATCGTCGGTATTCTGTTTGCGACTGGATTCTGGAAGGCCGACGTTTCGGGCGGCGATGTGCCAGAAGTGAGCGTCCAGGGCGGCGAGCTACCCAATGTGGATGTGGACTCCAAGGAAGTGGTGGTCGGCTCCAAGCAGGAAACGATCGATGTTCCAACCGTTGGCGTGAAGGATAATGGCGAAGAGTAACCTGCATATCCAGGTTGCTTGTTGAAAGCCGTCAGGGTCAGATGTCATCGATGCCGATGCGGCCCAGGTGATGTCTGGCCCGTTTTGGTGCGCCCGCCGGGCCGAACGATCAGGCCCTTCCGCCCCTGTCCAGCCGACCGCCATCGCCGGATCGATACGAGCCATCGATCAGCGCTTCTGTCGTCGCTTCGGGCTCGTTCCAATATTCCGTCATAAGGCTTGGCCCGCTGACGCAGATTTCCCTCGGCGCGTCGATGGCAGTAGTGCGCCGTCCGGTCCCGGATCGCAATGGCAAAGCCGGGTAGGGGGCGACCGACCGCAACAGCGTAGGGTTGCGCGCATCATGCTGATCCGGCCCCATCCCGCCCAATATGCCGAATACACCCTGGATGAAGAAGGGCGGCTTGACCATTCGCGCTCGACAAAATGCGCAAGATTGTAGAGATGGCCGACATCACAGCATTCGAACTCGAACCTTGTACCCTGATCTGAAAGTTCGATCATGGCGCGCTCTATCTGGGCGAAGGTGTTCGACAGGATGAAGTCCCTGGTCATCTCCAGATATGGCTTTTCCCAATCAAACTGCCAGTCCGAAATCTTCCCGGCCGCGCCCGAATGTTGAAATTTACCGAACCCATGTTAATCGAACAGACTTCGGGTCGGAACCGCTTGGCGGGAGCCAGCTGGTCTTCTAGTGTCATGCCTAGTCCGCCCACCGTGGTGATATTGACGATGGCGTCGCAGGACTGCTTGATGCGCGGAAGGAATTGAGCGAACAGGTCCGGGTCTTGCAAAGGCTGGCCCGTCTGGATTGCGGGCGTGCAGGTGAAGCATGGTCGCTTCCGCTGGCGCAATCGCATCGGCCGCGATTTGGTCGGCCGTGATCAGCAAATGCGGCGACATCGTCGGCGTGTGGATCGACTCCGTAATCGCGCAGGTGATGACCACCTTGTCAGTCTTTTCATGCCTTATTGGCGCCTCGGCGACACCCTTCGCAACTCTTGCTGCCTGTGTCCAATCCGGTGTGGCGTGTCAGTCGATTTCGGCGAGTATCGTCCCGGCTTCGTAGGTCTCGTCGGTCTGCTTGAGAATCTTCAGCGTTCCCGTTGCCGCCGCTTCGACCTCCTGAGCGGATTTGCCGCTCTCGAGAGCAAATAGGAGCTGGCCTTCCTTGACTTTGGCTCCGTCTGCCACCAGTCATTCGGACAGCATGCCTTCGTTCATCGAAATCCCAGCTTCGGCAGGATAACCTTAACAGCCATTTTAAATCTCCACACTATTGCAATGTCGCCCTTGGTCGACCGGTCTGGCCCTCATGGTATTTAGGCATGCCGTCGCCGACCAACGAATCCATCCGTTAGCCCGACGCCTTTTCGGCAATTGCCTCTAGCGCGAAACCATCCTATGAGATATATGGTACGCAAGCAATCAATATACGCACGAACAGATTTGGAGGGAGCATGCTGATACCTGCCGACCGGCTGTTGGAATCGGCGTGCCGTGAATTCTCTCGCCTCACGCCCCTCTGGGCCTTTGTCCGCGACGCGAGCGGCGCGAACGTCCTACCCAAGAGATTGACCTCCAGCCGAGCCGGTGATCTCAATCCCGGAATCTTACCATTTCTAAAAGGTGCGCCAGCCCTGAGCGAGCAGTCCATTTGACTGACACGGTGGACATTCACGGACGCTATGTGTCCCTCGCGGACGCCGTGCACGCACAGGGCTTGCGCCTCGTTGTCACGGCGGGCATCCCTGGCCCTTGGGTGGAAGCGGCCAAGAGCATCTTGTGGGTCAAGCGTATCGACCATCTGCGCGTCCATCATCAGGCGGGTGCCGTCAACGCGCCGCTTACCGAATGGACCGGGGCCAACAGCGCCCCAGTTGCCATCTTCGAGGACGAGCCGCCGCGTGCGGGGTGGGCGGAGATCCTGGCGCTGGCGGAGCGTATCGCGCCCCTACCGGCGCTGATCCCTGCCGACGAGCGCGACCGTGCGACGATGTTCGGCCTTGCCCATGCGCTGTGCGGCGAAGACGGTTTCGGCTGGAACAAGCGCTTGCTGTTTTTCGCACGCGCCGAGGTGGCGATGGCCGCCGCGCCTGACGAGGCGCGCGAAGGCTTCGACCGGATGCGGCGCAAGTACGGCGCCGGCGATGCTTACCGCGCCCATGGGCGCGTCCTTTCGGTGCTGGGTCTCCTGACCGATCGATTGCGCGAACAGATGGCGCGGGGCAGCCGCTATCTTGTGGGCGACACGCTGACGGCGGCGGACATCTATTGCGCCTGTTTCATGGCGATGGTTCGACCCTTGCCGCAGGACCATTGTCGTCTCGATGACGCGATGCGTGCGACCTATACCGAGCATGACCCGGCACTGGTCGAGGCGGCCGCCGACCTTCTGGCGTTCCGCGATCGCATCTACGCCGATCATCTCGAACTGCCGATGCGTCTGTGACGCCAGGGCAGGAATGCGCCACGGTCCAGAGGACGGGGACGACGTGGCCAATGCGCTGTTCATGGCCGCCTGCGGTAGGGACGAGGCGCGGGCGAATTTTTCAGAAATTCGGTCTGAAATAGGGCCACCAGCCAAAGGCGGGAGAATGACGGGATGACACAAGCGATGCAGGGTAAGGCGATCATCGTGACCGGCGCGTCAAGCGGAATTGGACGTTCGATCGCCGTGGAACTGGGCCGTGCGGGGGCCGAGCTATGGCTGGTGGGTCGCGATGCCGGAGAGCTTGCCGCAACGACGCGGTTGATCGCCGAAGCCGGCGGGCCGCAGGCGCATGCGGCACCCATGGACCTGCGTGAACGCGGCCCGCTCGCCACGCTGGTGGCAGAGGTGGCAGGCGCACATTCGCATCTGTTCGCGCTCGTGAACAATGCCGGCGTCATGTACCCGGAACCGATCCTGAGCGGCACCATCGACCGGTGGCAGGCGATGTTGGACATCAACGTCATGGCGACGCTCGAAGGGTGCAAGGCGGCGGTCGAGGCAATGCGCGCGCATGGCAAGCCCGGCCACCTCGTCAACATCGGTTCGGTGCAGGCCCGGTTCGAGGTTCCCGGCGTCTACGGCATCACCAAGCGCGCTGTGCTCGCTATCGGCGATACCTTGCGCGAGGAGCTTGAGCAGGACGACATCCGCGTCTGCTCGCTGGTCCCCGGCGGTTTCGCGACCCAACTTGCACGCGGATTTCAGCCGGAGCAGCTTGCGACAATCGCCGCTGCTTTTGCCGAGAACGGCTTTGAATTCGGCGGTCCCGGCACGGAACGGCTCATTTCCGACCCGCAGCATATCGCCAACATGGTGCGCTATGTTCTCGAACAGCCCATCGACATCAATCTGCAGGAAATCGTCATCCGGCCTCCGGTCAGCACGAAGGCTTGAGGCATCAGGAGAATATACATGGAGATCGAACTTTCCGCCGAGCATGAGGCGATCCGGGACGGCGTGAAGCGCGTGGTCGACCGGTTCGATGACGAATATTGGTCGGATAAGGAGGAGACAAAGAGCTTCCCCTTTGAATTTCACAAGGCGATGGCCGATGCGGGCTGGCTCGGCATCACCATGCCCGAGGAACTGGGCGGCGCCAATCTGGGCGTGACCGAAGCCGCGATCATGATGCATACCGTGACGTCGGGCTGCGGCGGCTATAATTCGGCAAGTACGCTGCACCTCAACCTGTTCGGGCCGCACGCCGTCGTTGTGTTCGGCACGCCGGAGCAGAAGGAGCGGATGCTGAAGCCGCTGATCGCGGGCACCGATCGCGCATGCTTCGGCGTGACCGAGCCCGATGCCGGCCTGGACACCACCAGCATCAAGACTTTCGCGACCAAGGTCGACGGCGGCTACCGCGTCACGGGGAGAAAGATCTGGACCTCGTCGGGCCAGGTCGCGAACAAGATCCTGCTGCTCACCCGGACTACTCCAAAGGAGGAGTGCCGTAAGCCGACCGACGGCATGACGCTGTTCTACACCGATCTCGACAAGTCGCAGATTGAAGTGCGGCGCATTCCCAAGATGGGCCGCAACGCGGTCGATTCCAACGCCACCTTCATCGACGATTACTTCGTTCCGGACGAAGACCGCATCGGCGAGGAGGGCAAAGGCTTTCACTACATTCTGCATAGCCTCAACCCCGAACGGATCCTTGTCGCAGTTGAGGCTGTCGGTTTTGGCCAGAATGCCCTGTCGCGCGCCGCTCAATATGCCCGCGAGCGACAGGTGTTCGGCCGCCCGATCGGCCAGAACCAGGGCATTCAGCATCCGCTCGCCGAGAACTGGATTGAGCTGGAAGCCGCATTCTGGATGACCATGCGGGCTGCTTATCTGTACGACGCTGGAAAGCCCTGTGGCGCGGAAGCCAATGCCGCCAAGCTGCTGGGTGCCCGCGCCTGTTTCGAGGCATGCAAGCGCGCGGTAATGACTCATGGCGGCATGGGCTATGCCAAGGAATATCAGGTGGAGCGATTGTTCCGCGAATCGATTCTGCCGGTGATCACGCCCATTACCGAGCAGATGATATTGAGCTTCGTTGCGGAAAAGGTGCTGGACCTGCCGAAATCCTACTGATTCCGGTGTCGGCGTCTGCTGCCGATGCGACAGAAGCCGACATCGACATAGAATTCGCGGCCTGAACTTGCCTCAATCGATTCAGAAAAAACAAGTGATATGCGGAGAGAAACGATGTCTGCGGGATCAACGGACGAGCATCGGGTACCTGTTTCGTCTGGCCGCGCATGGTATATGGTCTGGGTTCTTGTCGCGGCCTATTCGCTGTCCTTCGCGGACCGGATGGTGATGAGCCTGCTCATCGACCCGATCAAACAGAGCTTTGCCATCTCCGACTTTCAGGTGAGCCTCCTCATCGGCGCGGCGTTTGCTCTGTTCTACGTCATCATGGGGGTGCCCTGCGGCTATCTGGCGGACCGGATAAACCGGCGTAATCTGATCGTCACTGGCATATTGATCTGGAGCGTCGCCACCGCAGCATGCGGCATTGCGGGGAGTTTCGCCGCAATTTTCATCGCGCGCATGATCGTCGGAGCGGCGGAGGCCACATTATCGCCGTCGGCTTATTCGATGATATCGGACAGCTTTCCTCCCAACAAGCTCGGGCGCGCCATATCGACCTATGTGATTGGTAATCCTCTGGGAACGGGTGCGGCGCTTGCCATTGGCGGAAGCGTGATCGCTTTCGCTTCGAGCGTCCCCTTTGTCACCTTGCCGATCGTGGGAACGATTGAGGGCTGGCGCCTCGTTTTCGTCGCGCTCTGCCTCCCCGGGATCATACTGTCACTTCTCCTCCTGCTCACGGTGCGCGAACCTGCGCGCCGGGTGCATCCGGAGCGGGTCGGCAAGTCCGTGAGCTGGTTGGAGGCACCGCGATATATCCGCAGCCACGGCCGCGCCTTTCTCTTCCAGTTTGGCGGAACTTGCATGCTGTCCCTTGCCGTCTATGGATCGATGGCTTGGATTCCCGCCTTTTTCATCCGCAGCCACAGTATGCCCGCCTCGACGATCGGCATCTATTTCGGCGTGCAGTTGGGCGTTTGCGGCGTCGTTGGCCTTCTGTTGGGAGGCGTCCTCGGCGACCGGATGCTGCAGGCGGGATACAAGGACGCCTATCCCCGGGTCATGGCCTTTGCCGCGGTCCTGGCCCTGGCACCGTCCGTGAGCATGTACCTGGTCGACAGCGTGAATCTGGCATTGGGCCTCATGGCGTTCAGCCTCATGGCAACCGGCCTTACGACAGGCATAGCCGCTGCTGCGGTGCAGTATATCACGCCATCGCATCTCAGGGGGCAGATGGGCGCCATCTATATCCTTACCGCGAGCGTCGCGGGGGTGGGCCTTGGCCCCACGGCAGTCGCCGCGCTGACTCAATTTGTCTTTGGGGAGGAGGCGTCGCTGCGTTATGCTTTGGCCGTGCTTGCGGGCGTTTCCCTGCCGTTGGCGGCCGTCCTTCTCACCGCTGGCCTGCCGGCTTACCGTGCCTGCGTGTCGGCGCAAGTGTGGCCGTCCGAAGAAGACCGATGATGTCCGACCAGAGCCAAGCCCGAACCACTGACATGCAATCTGGTCGCCAGACATGAATTTCCGTCGACTTCAGTGTTTTCTCGCCGCCGCCGATGAAGAACATTTCGGTCGCGCCGCTGATCGTCTGAACATCGTCCATTCCGCCTTCTCCCGGCAAATCCAGCATCTGGAGGCGGATCTGGGCGTGGAACTGTTCGAACGGTTCGGACGACGGGTGAAGCTGTCTGCGGCCGGCGTCATATATGCGGACCGGATCCGCGGTCTCATGGCTGCCTTCGAGAAGGCCAACGAGGATCTGCGCGCCTTTGCCGCGACCCAAGAATCCAGCCTTCGCATGGGGCTACAGGAAGATATCGGACGCAAGAGCCGGCTCGCTGCCATCCTGCGCGACGTGCGCCTCGACGTTCCTGGTCTGACCGTCAGCTATGTGCCCATGCCTTCTATGGACCAGCCGGGGGCGTTGCAACGACGTGAGATCGACATCGGCCTGATCTACGGCGATCCTGCTCTGACCAAAGATGTCGAGCATTTGACGGTCGTGCAGGACCGCTACCTTCTGGCGCTGCAGAGGGATCACAGGCTTGCCGGTCAGGATGTTGTGCGGCTCGAGGAACTGGCCGATGAAAATTTCGTCCATATCGCGACCGACCGCAATCCCGGCCTGCAACAGGATCTTCTCGAAAAATGCCGCGCGGTCGGCTTCGAGCCGCGCATCGCCAACCGGGCGGCTACGATATCAGGTATTTTGACGTTGCTGGCCACAGAAGGCGGTGTCGCCTGGATGCCGGAGTTGATCGGAACACCCGAAGACTTCAAGTGCGTCGTCGTGGAGGGAATCGAAATCAGCATACCCGTCGAGATCATCTGGCGCAGGGGCGATAAGAGCCGCTGGCTGGCGCGCTACATCGATGCCTGGCGCCGCCTGGTGGACGCCAATCGGCAATCGGTCGTGGCGTGACATGGGCGGTCAAGCCCTCAGTCGTCGGGGCGCGCGCTCTTCAGCTTTGCTGGTATCGCCATGCTGTTGCCGATCGTCAGGCCCCCGTCGACAGCGAGCGTTTGGCCGGTGACATAGCTGGCAAGACCTGAACACAGAAACACAACCGGTCCCGCGATCTCGTCGACCGTTCCGCGCCGCTGCATCGGCATCGGGCTGGCCTCGACCCGTTCGCGCCAGTCCGGCGTATCGGGCAAGCGCGGCGTGACGATCGTGCCTGGCGCCACGGCATTTACGCGAATGCCGTGAACGGCCCATTCCGCTGCCATCGTCTTGACGAGGTGCATGAGACCAGCCTTGGCCGCGCCATAAGGGGCGTGCCTGTTGGCCGCCATCATTCCGCTGACTGACGCGACGGCGCAAATTGCCCCGCCACCGCCAGCCGCGACCCGCGCGGCGGCGAATTCGCGCGCCACGATGAATACATAGCGCAGGTTGATCTGCTGCTCTTTGTCCCAGTCGTCGGCGCTCGTTTCCAGAAGCGGCCGGAACGCCGTCGATCCGACCACGGTGATCAGAATGTCGACGGGGCCGAGCGCCTGCTGGGCTGAAGCGACGACGCCAGCGGCCTCATCGTCATCGAGAATGTTTGCCGCGATCGCGCAGGCACTGACCCCCAAATGGCGCGCCTGCCCGGCAACTGCCTCGGCCCGTTCGCCATCCACATCCACACAGGCGACGTTGCAACCGTGCCGTGCCAGAAGCCCGACGATCGCTTCGCCGATGCCCGCACCAGCACCAACCACTAGCGCGGTGCGGCCTGAGAAATCGAGGCCTTCGCCTTTGTTCATCATAGTCTCCGAAAATGCACGAAGCGCCCGGCACCTTTGGCGATGCCGGGCGGATCAAATTAGAATTGCGTCGCGAGCGTCAGATACCATTCGCGCGGTGGCTGATAGCTGCGCGTCTGATTCTCGGTGCCAAGCAGATAATAGGTCTTGTTGGTGATGTTGGTGCCGCCCAACGTGACGGTGTAGCGCTCGTCTTCGCTGCGATAACCGATATGGGCGTTGACGAGCGTATAGGCGCCGCTCTTCTGATCGATGGTGTTCGCGACATTACGAAACGCCTTCCCCTGATACCGGACATCGGCGCCCAGGAAAATGTTGCCTTTGATCTGCGGCACGCCTTGATCGTAATTGAAGCCAAGCAGAAAGCTCTCCCGCGCCAGATGCTTAAGCCGCCGCGCGTAGAACAGACCCGGCGGCTGCTTGAGATACTTGTCTTTCATCAGCGCGAGGTTGCCGAAGATATTGAGGCCCGGGAGCGGCCGAACCGAGGCTTCCAGCTCCAATCCCTGAATGCGGGCATCGGAAGTGACCACGATGGTCTGACCGTTGGCGGTCAAAGTCGCCTGAAGGTTGTTATACTCGGCCTGAAATGCAGCGAGATTCAGCGTCAGCCTGCGGTCGAAGAACTGCGACTTGATCCCGGCCTCGTACGATTTCTCGTCCTCGGTTCCAAATTCCAGCATCAGATTTGCGAGCGACGTCGCTGTGGTGTTGGCCCATCCAGCCGAGCGATAGCCCTGGGAATAGGTTGCATAAAGCAGCGCATCTTCGAGTTGATAGCTGATGCCGATCTTTGGCGTGAAAACGTCGGTCTTGATGCTGCCCTTATAGGTCAGGCTGGGAGTCGTGGAGGCAGTGGTCGGAAACAGCTGGCGGTCGACATCCTTGTTGTCCCACGACATCCGTCCGCCAAGCGTCAGTTCGAGACGCTCCATCGGATGGATATAGATCTCGCCGTAGACGGCATAGCTGTTCGTTTTCTGCGAATCGAGATTGAGGCGGGGCAGGGGAAGCGGCCCGGCTCCCGCACCGATCTGTGTGCGGTAATCGGAATCGACCTTCTCATTGTAATAGAACAGGCCGACCGTGTAATCGATGAAGGACCGGCCATTGGAACTCAGTTGAAACTCTTGCTGGAACTGCCGTTGCTTGAGCCGGTTGACCAGGTTGACGTTAAGCGACGGCAGCGGCTTTGCATAAAGAGCGCTGACAAAGATATCGCGGAACCCGCGATATCCGGTGACCGACTTCAACGTGGCCCAGTCCAGATCATAGGCGATCGTGCCAGATATGCCGGCCGAGTCAAACTTCGGATCATTATAGTTGAACGGGCCAATGTAGCTTGCATAGGGATCATTGTAGAACAGCGGGCAGCGTTCCAGCTGCCCCGCATTGACCTGTCCGGGGCCGAAGCTGTCCGTCGCTGCATCATACACCGTGCCCGGGCGCGTGCCGAGTGCGGCGCAGTTAGTCGGTGTCAGCGACTGAAGCCCCGAACGATTGTGCGAATAATCTCCTGTAATATCGATCGTCATCGCATCGCTAGCCTGGTAGCGCAGGGCAAGGCGATAATCCTGGACATCGCGTGCGTTCGAACGCAGTCCCGTGTCGGCGCCAGCGGCGTCGTAGAGGGTGATATATCCCTCCTGCTTGTGCCACTGTGCGCTTGCGAGCAGGGCAAGCTTGTCCGGGACCAGCACGATATTGGCCGAGCCGCGTAAGGTGACGCGATCGCGACTCCCGACCGTGGCGGAGAATTTCGCGCTGCTGTCGTCAAGGTTGGGCTTGACGGTCACGTATTTCACTGCGCCGGCGGTGGCATTGCGCCCGTAGAGCGTGCCCTGCGGCCCGCGCAGCACCTCGATGCGTTCCATATCAAGAGCGCCGACCATCGATCCGACCAGGCGGCCGATGAAAATATCGTCAAGATAAACGCCAACCGTGGGATCGGTGTTAAAGCCGGTATTGTCGATGCCGATGCCGCGCAGGAAGATCTGTGATCCCGAGGATGAGGTGGTCGCCTGCTCGACAGTCACGTTCGGCACATACCCGCTGAGGGCGCGAAGATCCGTCACCGCTCGGGTTTCCAGCGATTCGCTGCCGACCGCTGTGACCGTGGTCGGCACGTTCTGGATCGTTTCTTCCCGCTTGCGTGCGGTGACCACGATTGCATCGTCGACCGGACTGCCCTGCGTCTGCTGAGCGGTGGCGGGTTGCGTTGTGCCCTGCGCCTCGGCCACGGTCGGCAACGCAATCGCCGCCATGGCCAAGGCCATCGTCGAGACACTGCGGCAAAATGTTAGACTGGATGTCATTATATGTCCTCCCCATTCAAAAAAATTGGCCATGCTTTACTGTCGGCGACCTGATGGCCGTCCGGCTGACATGAACCGGCCTTTTATGTCGCTGTCATAGACCCACTCCGGTATGCCGGACGGACAGGGCTGCGCCTGCCTCCGGTTGACCAGGATTTACCTCGCGGTGCTTGCGCTCCTGATCTGGGCAGGCGGGGGCCGAGGCCCTGCTCTTCGACGGAATGAAGAATCGCGAAGGCGCAGCCGAAATCGGCTCTGCCGCTAGCTTCGGTTTGGCCTTGGCATTCATACCCATAGCGCGCGAAGGCACTGGATACTGCAAATGCTGGCGCGATTTGGCGATAATGCCCGATGCGGCGCCAGTCGCAAGCGTGCGACCCCATATAGATTCGGCACAACTCCCCCTCTCTTCGCCGCACTGCCGGCATCAGGCAGATTTTTTGCCAGTGCCGAAGCTCAGGGGCGAAGACATGTTAGTATATAGATTGTAACTATGCGCACCATATGGTGCGATGGTGTGTCGGTCAAATGCACTCTGGGCAACTGCTTGTTGTCTTTCTTGATGTCATTGACAGACGTCGCTGCTCCATGGCCGCAACTCATGCTTTTGGAAAGGCGACGGTTCCCTGCTCCCTGATGTCCTTTGCATTGTCGGCCCTGAAAAAGGTGCGTCCGCTTCTGCCACTTGCACAAAAAGGCATCAAGCTGTGGCTCAACGAGCGATGGACGAAGGCCGACCTCTGCGGCGATATCGTTCGCATCGTTACCACAGCATCACGCAGGCCCCCACAGGGTCGCACAAGGAGAGGAAGGGCATGCCCAGTACCATTGACGTAGCAGCGTTCGATCCGGCGCTCGTTCGCCGCGCGCTCGACATGGCGTCCATGAACGTCCTGCGGATGGCGATTCATCAGCTTACCGGCGATCCGGAACTCGCAGCGATTCCCACGATCGAGTCCCCGATCCGCGGCGGAGCGCTGGTCGCCTACGCGACGCCGCCCGAATATCAGCAATTGATCAAGGACAAGGCGCTCGAATGGGTGGAAAATCACCATAGACGAGATCTCCTTCCCCCGCCGCCCTCACGCGCCGAGGCAGCGACGCTGATGGCAATCTTTGCAGGCAAGCCGCTGTCGGAGAATGATGAGCGCTTCGGTTACGAGGAACTCGCCTTCGAAGACTATCCGCGCGACGTTCGGTGGTCCGGCGGCTCCGTGCCGCCGAACGCAGACAAGTTCGACATCATGATCGTCGGGGCGGGAATCAGCGGCATCGCTGCGGCCATCCAGCTCAAGCGGCTCGGCATTCCTTTTCACGTCTATGACCGCAACCCCGATATCGGCGGCACCTGGTGCACGAACGACTATCCGGATGCGAGGGTCGATACGTCGAGCTACCTGTATCAGTTCAAGTTCGAAAAAAACTATCCTTGGTCAGAGTTCTTCGCGGCGCGCAACGAGTCGATGAAGTACCTCAATTACGTCATCGACAAATATGGCGTCCGCGACGACATTACCCTCGGCATGGAAATGGTGTCGGCGGAGTGGCTGGAGCCGGAGCGGTGCTGGGAGGTTGTGCTGCGCGGGCGCGACGGCGCGGAGACGGTGCACAGGCCGCATATCCTCATCAGCGCAGCGGGGCTTTTCAACAAGCCCAAGCGTCCCGACATATCGGGGCTAGACGGGTTCCACGGTCCGATCTTCCACACCACCGAATGGGACCGGTCGCTCGACGTCTCCGGCAAGCGGATCGCCCTCATCGGCACCGGGTCAACCGGCTCGCAGCTGGCGCCGATCGTCGCCGAACAGGCGGGGTTTCTCGGCATCTACCAGCGCACTCCCGAATGGGTGATGGCGTTCGAGAACTACAAACAGCCGATCGGGCCGGAACTGCGCTGGCTGTTCGACAATATTCCTTATTACTGGAACTGGTACTGCTTCTCAGCCCATCTGACCGGCCAGTCGATGCAGGGCTTGCAATATCATGATCCCGAATGGCAGGCGACAGGCGGCATCGTCAGCGAGCGCAACGACAAGGTCAGGGGCGTGTTGCGCGATTACATCCGGGGCAAGGTCGGTTCGATACCCGGCCTCGCCGAACGGCTGACGCCCGATCATGCACCGCTGGTGCGCCGGCTGGTCGTCGACAATGGTTTTTACGACGCGCTGTTGCGCGACAACGTCGAACTCTATTCCGGCGGGATCGATCGCATCACGCCGACCGGAATCCGTGGCGAGGACGGTGTGGAACGCCCGTTCGACGCCATCGTGCTCGGTACGGGATTTGCGACGCCGGAATATTTCTGGCCGACGCGTTACCGCGGCCGCAACGGCGCGACTTTTGACGACCTGTGGCTGAAGGATGGCGCCCGCTCCTATCTGGGCATCACCGTTCCCGACTTCCCCAACTTCTTCATCTTCTACGGCCCCAATGGTTCGCCGCGATCGGGTGGCTTTTATTCATGGGCGGAAATCTGGGCGCGATATATTGGCCAGGCTCTCGTCCACATGATCGAGCAGGGACATGAGGTGATGGAGGTCAAGCAGAAGGTCTTCGAAGACTATAATGCCGGCATGGACGAAGCCATGAAGAATCTTATCTGGGAAATGGGCGGTGCCAGCTACTATGTGAATGAGCATGGGCGTTCCGGCATCTTCATGCCTTGGGAAACGCAGGATTATCATCAGATGGTTGCGAAGGTGAATGTTGATGATTTCCAGTTCGATTGAAGATACCATGGATGTGCTGACCCGTTGGGGGTTACCGCCACTGCAACCTGGTAAGCCAGCCGACGCCGAACTGTTGGCGACCCGCGAACAGGTGATCGGGTTAGAGGCGATCCAGATCGGCGATCCCGCAGTCAGCCTTTCTCAGCGGCAGATCGGAGCGATTCGGTGCCTGGTGGCGACACCTGCCGCCGTCAGCGGCACGATGATTTATTTCCATGGCGGCGGCTACCGCGTGGGCAGGCCGGAGCTTTCGGCGGGGTGGGCTTCACGGATCGCCGCCCGGACCGGCCTGGAGGTCGTCCTGCCTGCCTATGCGCTTGCGCCGGAGCATCCCTACCCGGCGGCGCTGGCGAGCGCGGCCGAAGTCTATGATTCTTTGCTCGGCCAGCCGCGCCTCATCGTCGCCGGCGAGTCGGCCGGCGGTGGGCTGGCCGCTGCGTTGGCGCTCGCGGCCGCGACATCGGGAAAACGCCGCCCCGATGCCTTGATCCTGCTGTCCCCCTGGCTCGACCTCTCTGCAAGCGGTGAGAGCTTCGTGTCGGCCGCCGCGACCGACACGATGTTCTCCAGACAGGCGGCGCTCGACGCTGCGGAAGGCTATCGAGCGGATGCCACGATCCCGTCAGTGCTCGATGCGGACGCCGGATTGTTCCCGCCAGCTTGGCTGTGTGCCAGTGCGCATGAGGTGCTGCGTGACGATGCGGTCGCGTTCGCGGGACTGCTGGCGAGGGCAGGGGGACGCGTGGAGTTGACGGTCGCGCCCGACCTTCCCCATGTTTGGCCGATCTTCCAGCCAGACAGCAGCGAAACGGCCCGGACACTTGCGTCGATCGCCGCCTTCGCCGATACGATCGGCTGACCTGGAACAGAACGAACACATATCGTTTGCCAGCACACCAATTCGGCAATAACGATAGCGCCGAGCGTGCGCGACAGGAGAGAATATGGACGAGCGCAAGGCGGATCAGATCCGGCAATGCTATGAGAGGGACATGCGCGAAGATCGCCCGGCACGACGGCCCGGCGACATTCCCTGGCGCTATGAAGCGATCACGCCCGAATGGATGACGCACATCTTGTGCAAGGATCATCCGGAGGCGGAGGTAACCGCCATTCGGCTCGACCTGCCCGATTCCGGTACGTCCAATCGCCGCCGCATCTTCGTGCAATACAATGCCGCCGGACAGGCGCTGGGCCTGCCTGCGTCGGTCTTCTGCAAGGCCACGGTCGATTTGCGCAACCGTCTGCTTCTTTCGACCTCCGGATTACTCAGCGAAACGACCTTCTACAATGTCATCCGGCCACAGCTCGCCATCGAGGCGCCGCAGGCCTATCTCGCTGCCTACGATCCGGTATCCTATGCGTCCATCGTGATGCTGCGCGACTTGGGCGACAGCGTAACCTTCTGCAACCATCATACGCAGATGACGCGCGAACGGGTCATCGACCAGATGGACCTGCTGGCGACACTGCACGGCCAGTTCTATCAGTCGCCGCAACTGGAGGAGAGGGGACAGCTTGCACATCTCTTCCGTTACGACGACCGATTCGCCGCGCTGGACCGCGACCATGATTTCAAAGGCATGTGCGAGGCGGGTCTGCGCGCAGCCGAGGACGTCGTGCCGCCCCGCCTGATGGCGCGCGAGGCGGAAGTGTGGCCAGCGACACTGATGGCCTCCGCCCGGCACGGCGAACTGCCGCTGACGGTGACACACGGCGACGTCCACCTCAAGAACTGGTACATCACCGACGCCGGGCGGATGGGCCTCGGCGACTGGCAGGTGACGTCCAAGGGGCACTGGTCACGCGACGTTGCATACACCATCGTGACCGCGTTGACGGTCGAGCAGCGGCGGGCATGGGAACAGGATCTGCTCCGCCATTACCTCGACGCGCTCGCACGCGCCGGCGGCGAGACCATGTCGTTCGACGATGCCATGCTCAACTACCGCCAGCAGCTCCTTACCACGCTCGCCTGGTGGACCATGACCCTGACACCGCTCGGCGATGTGCCGGACATGCAGCCACGGGACATCACCGTGGAGTTTATCCGGCGCATCGTCGTGGCGATCGACGATCTCGACGCGCTGGACAGCCTGAAGCGGAACGGGTGAGGATCCGGCGACAGTGGTTTGCACGTTAGAACAGACCCCGCGTCCAGCCTCCGTCGATGGCGATCGCCTGCCCGGTGATATAGCGTGCCCGGTCGGAACAGAGGAAGGTGACGAGCCCGGAGACTTCCTCGGGCAAACCGTCGCGTCCCATCTGGATGCGCGGCGGGTCTTCACGCCGGGCCAGGTCGCTACCTCCGCCGCTCTGCGTCTCCTGCTGCAGGCCGGTGTCGATGCTGCCTGGGCAGACCGTATTTACTGTGATGCCATGTTCCGCGAACTCATTGGACAGGCTGCGGCTGAGCCCGAGCGAGGCGACGCGGAACGTGTTCGACAGGACGATGTCGTAGAATCGGTGGGGCTCCTTCATGCAGACCGAACCGATATTGATGAAGCGACCCCAGCCCTTGGCCTTCATCGCCGGTGCCGTTTCCTTGGTGACATGGACCATATGCAACACGACCTGCTCGCAGCTTTGCCGGAAGTCGTCGGCGGATGCCTCATCGAAGCTGTAGCGCAGGATCGAGCGGACATTCCAGATGACGATATCGGGATCGCCGAAGCGCGCGCGTGTTGCGGCGACCACGCGCCGGACATCGTCGCTGCGAGACATGTCGCCCGCGATCCAGTCAATGCTGCCGCCGGAGGCCGCAATCGCCTCGGCGGTTTCCCGAAGCGGTTCTTCGCGCCGGGCCGCAATCATCACATGTACGCCTTCGGCCGCCAGATCCTGCGCGATGGCGCGCCCCATTCCGGCGCTGCCGCCCGATACCAGAGCGACCCGGTCGCGAATGTTCAGGTCCATAAACTCTCCCGTCAGATTGTGTTGGAAAACCGGTCAACTGCACCAGATTTTCGGAGATTGTCATGAAAGACTATAGCGTTGCCAAATTCCAGACGGAACTCGCTGACCGCGAGGCGATCCGCCACTGCCTGCTGCGCTATTGCCGGGGCGTCGACCGCCTTGACCGGAGCCTGCTCGACACCGTCTATTGGCCGGGCGCGATCGACGACCACATCAACTTCGTCGGTAGTGGCGAAGAATTCGTCGACCACGTGCTTGTCGCACTGCAGCCGATGCACCAGACGCAACATCTGCTCGGCAACATGCTAATCGAACTGGACGAGGCGGATGCAGCGGCCGACAGCGAAACGTATTTCCAGGCGTTCCACGCTATTCCTCGGGAGGATGGCACAGTGTGGGACCTGCTGGTCGGCGGGCGGTATGTCGATCGTTTCGAAAAACGCGATGACCAGTGGCGCATCGCCGCGCGCACCGTGATCATCGACTGGTTCAGGGAATATCCCGACTCCGGGGATTTTGCCGCACGACCCATCGGTCTGGAGATCAAGCCCGGCACGCGCGCGCCTGACGACCGTAGCTATGATCTCGTCTTCAAGTCCGGATTCTGACACAAAGATAGGAAACACATCTATATCACGCGTTGCACTTGGCGCGGAGCGTCGCGGCATGACGTCGCGGCGCTTCGAAGGCCGCGTGGCCATCGTGACCGGCGCGGCGTCCGGCATAGGTGCCGCCATCGCCCACCGTTTCGTATTCGAAGGGGCCAGCGTCTTTGCGACCGACGTGCAGACCGAAAAGGGGGAGGCGGTCGCATCGGCGTGTGGTGCTGATTTCAGAAGCCTGGGCGTCGCGGATGCCTCGGCATGGGACGCTCTGATCGCCGAGGTCGGGGAGCGGCGCGGACGCCTCGACATCTTGGTTAACAACGCCGGCATCCTGAGGAAGGGGGGCATTGAGGATCTCGATCTTATCGCCTGGAACCGTAGATTCGCGGTAAACGTCGATGGCGTGATGCTGGGCTGCCGCGCCGCGATCGGGCTGATAAAGCGCAACCACGATCCGTACGGCGGTGTCATCATCAACACCTCGTCAACCGCGGCGTTCGGGGCCATCGCCGGCGATGTCGCTTACACCGCCAGCGAGGCTGCCGTGCACATGCTGTAGAAGGCAATCGCGATCGACTGCGCACACACAGGCTATGCGATCCGTTGCAACTCGCTGCATCCGCGCGCGATTACCTCCGCAATCCATGATGGCCTGCGCGCCGAGATCGGCGACACTCAGACCGACAGCTTCTTGGCCGGGATGTCGCCGCTCGGCCCGGTGGGCACGGCGGAGGAAGTCGCCTCGTCGGTGGCATTCTTGGCCTCTGATGAAGCGCAATTTTTGACCGCTTCCGCCTACTTGGCCGATGGCGGTTGCCTCGCTCGGCATCCCCTCGTGTGATTGGCGGCCGGGGAGGGCGCATTTGGGCATTTCCCCGCTGATGGCATGCTTGATGCCGTCAACGGCGCGGGGCCGAGCGCCCTAAATTTCTGAAGCACCATTCGTTCACGGTCGCGCCAGTCCAGATTCGAAAGGCCCGGCGAAAGCTCTCCACCCCATCGAAATTCAGCGTGTAGGCAATCCGCTTGGCGACCATTTCACCACTCCGCAAAAGCGCAAATGCGTAATCGCGCCGATAGACATGGACAGCCTTGGTGTATGTCCAGCCGCGCTGCGCCAGCGCGCGATTGAGCGTGCGTTTGCTCATGTCTAGATCGCATGCCATTCGTTCCAGCTTTGGCGGGCGTCCGCATGAGAGCAACAGCGCGTGCCGGAGGCGGCACAGCAGAGCATCGCCCTTCATCTCGACCGCGATGTCGGCGCATTGCTGATCGATGAGCTGGGTCAGGACCAAACGATCCGGTCGCACGATCTGGGATCGACTCGCAAAGGGGCAAACGAGCGCGTAGCGCCCGGCATCGATCATGACCGGCAGCGTTGTCGCCTTCGCCAGTTGCTGCGCAAGCGCAGCGTCATCATCGCAGATTTCGAGATAGCTATCTTGCAGGTCATGACCGGTCAGCTGGTTGTAGATTGGAAATACGCTGGTTGCGGCTTCCAATATCGAAAGGAGCATCGCCGATCGGGGAATGTTGCCCCTCGGCGTCATCTCGAGTGCCCAGCCGCGTTCGTCGACCCGCGATTCAAAATCCAGCGGGATGCCGAGGTAATCGAAATGCCCCAACCAGTGATCGGTGAAATCGCCAAAGGTCCGGCTCGATAACAAGGCATAGCCGAATATGCGAAAGTTCCGCAGATGCCATTTCCGGCCCAGACTGACACCGAGTTTCAGCCCGCCTTCGTCGGCCAAGGCCGAAAGCGCCAGCCCCAGCGTCGATAGGGGAAGCTGGTTCTCTTGCGTCAGCGCTGCGGACAGGCCGTGGCGCGCCATGATCGCATGCGGGTCAAGCCCGGCTGCCCGTGCCTCTTCCAGGAATTGCCGGAATTTCCATGTCGGAATGAACGGATCGGCATTCGGACCCTGGATGGCCGAGCGTGTGACAAGACAGGGCGCGGGAAAGGGCTCGGACGACTGCAGCCGGGGCGACGGGTCCTTGGCGAATGGCGCGGGATATGACGAAGCGACGACATTGGCCGCTTGGTAGCTGATCATGAACCTCGTCCCGAACGTTCTCGTTTTAATACGGATGTGCACCATCCGTTAGCATATTATCCGTCCAGGTTAAAGCCGCACATTGCGCCACGCGCTGTCACCGCATGTGCTTTCCTATCGTGAGTAGGGCCGGTCGCGCTGAAGCGCGAAGCGGGGCAAGCCCGATTCGCGATCAGCGATCTAACGGTGCGATGCCCTTGCGATGCATTGCGCCACCTCGGCGTCATCGCCCTCCTCGACCTCTATCGAAAGCAAGGTTCCGTCAAACGTGGCTTCCACCACCGACGTTACCTTGTCGGTTTCGATCTCATACAGCGGCTCGCCGCAAGCAAAGGTTTCGCCAGGCCGCTTGAGCCATCGCACGATGGTCGCTTCGGTCATGTTCATGCCGAATCGGGGCAGCAAGATGTCTTCGGTCATCGCGCGCCTCCAGTGGCCGGCTCGCCGGCCAGCGACCGGATCGTCACGGCGATCCGCGTAACATCGGGGATGAGCGCCTTTTCCAGCCCAGGTGCGTAGGGCAGGGCAATGTCGGGAGTCGTGACGCGTCGCACCGGCGCGCGGAGCAGGCCGAAGCCCTTGTCCGCCACAACCGCCGCGATGTGGCTGGCGGCGCTGCAACAGTCGCGCGCTTCGTCGACAATCACAAGGCGACCCGTCTTTTCGACCGATCGCAGGATCGCGGCCTCATCCAGTGGAACGAGCGAACGCGGATCGAGCACTTCTGCATCGATCCCCTCAGCCATCAGGGTCTCGGCCGCTGCGAGCGCCGGGGCAACGCACGACCCGATCGCCACGATCGTAACGTCCCGGCCTTCGCGATGGATGCGCGCCTCGCCAAACGGGATGAGGACGTCCCCGTCGGGCACCTCGCCGTTCGATCCACACCGCACCCGCGGCATCATGTACATGGTCGGATTATCGTTGCGCAGCGCGGTCTTCAGCATGCCCTTGGCGTCGGCGGGAGTGCAGGGAACGACCACCTCAATACCGCCGACATTCATGAACATGGGATAGGCCGTGTCGCTATGTTGAGCGCCGGTCGACGTTCCGCCGCCTTCGGCCGCAAGGAAAGTGATCGGCAGTCGCGCCTGCCCACCGCTCATGACCCGCATCTTTGCGATCTGGTTCGCGATACCGTCCATGCCGAGATAGGCGAAATTGGAGAACATGAGGTGACAGACGACCCGCCCGCCCGCCATGGCCGCGCCCGCCGCCATGCTGGTCAGCGCGGCTTCCGATATCGGCGTGTCGCGCACGCGTTCCGGGCCGAAGCGATCGAGCAGCCCCCGCGTATCGCCGTAATAGCTCGCGACTATGTCCTCGCCGAAGATAAACAGCTTCGGGTCGCGCTCCATTTCCTCAAACAGCGCGTCGTTTATCGCCTGGGTGTAGCGTCTCTTGGTCATTGCTTGATCACCCCTTCCGCAGTGCAAGACTGATTACGGCGTCCATTACCGGTGGCGGACTACTGATCGCGAACGCCCGCGCATCTTCCGCCTTGTCCTCGGCGTCCTGCCGGATCTGGTCGATCCGTTCCTGCGGAACCCCGCGTTCCCCGGTCAATAGGCGCGACGCGACGATCAGCGGGTCACCCTTGGCTCGTTCGGCAACTTCCTCGTCCGTCCTGTATTTCTTGACGAGAAAGGACATCTCGGTCTCGATATGGCCTTTCAACCGATAGGATTTGGCCTCGATGAAGGTAGGACCCTGGCCCTCGCGCGCCCGGGCGGCGGCGACCGCCATCTCCTGCCAGACCGCGACGACGTCATTGCCATCGACCACCGCGGCGGGCATGCCATAGGCGGCCGCGCGTGCCGCAATGTCGCCGGCGACGACATACCGCGTCGCGCTGATGCCCGAATATTCGTTATGTTCGCATACGAGGATGAGCGGCAGCTTCCATAGGACCGCGACATTGAGTACCTCGCTCAATATCCCCTCGCTCGTCGCTCCGTCCCCAAAAAAGCCGACGGCGACCTGGCCCTTGCCGGCATTCTGGGCCGCGAGCGCCGCGCCAGCGGACAGGCCGATGCCCCCGCCTACGATCGCGTTGGCGCCCAACATCCCGCGCGAGAAGTCGGCGACATGCATCGACCCGCCCAGACCCTGGCAGGCCCCCGTCGCCTTGCCATGGACTTCGGCGAACAGCGAACGCGGTGATCCGCCCTTGGCAATGAAATGTCCGTGGCCGCGATGCGTGCTGGTGATGAAGTCTTCATCTGACAAATGGCGGCAAACCCCGACCGCGATTGCTTCCTGCCCCGCATAGAGATGGACGTTGCCAGGCAGCCTTCCCTGACGGGAATCCTCGCCGAGCTTCTCCTCGCACGCGCGGATCAGCGTCATCCGCGCGAACATTTCCACCAGTTCCTCTGTCCCTACTTCATTATTCGCCCGTGCTTGCATGTCCCTCTCCTGTGCTGCGCCCGAACGGCGCTTTGGCGTCTGGCCTTGTTCAGTGAAGCGAGCGCCCGCCGTCGATCGCGATGGACGATCCGTTGATGTAGGAGGACTCGTCTCCGGCAAGGAACAGGATCAGCCGGGCGATTTCCTCCGCCTCCGCTGCCCGCTGCATCGGATAGCCTGATCCGGGCTGTTTCAGCCGTTCGCGGAACATTTCGGGGAGTAGCGGCGTATCGACCGGGCCGGGACACACCGTATTCACCCGAATCTGCGGAGCCAGTTCCTGCGACAGCGCCCGCGCAAAGCCGATCAGCCCCGCCTTGGATGCTGCATAAGCCGTTTGCCCACGGGTCGCCGGGAGAAGTCCTGTCGCCGACGCAACCAGGACGATGGAACCGGCAGGGGACTTGCGAAGATGCCCGAGCGCTGCCTTGCAGGCGCGAAAGCAACCAGTCAGGTTGATCTCAAGCGTCCGGTTCCAGTCGTCTTCCTCCTGCTGTTCGAACGGCGTGACCGAACCGACGCCCGCCGTCACGATCAGCGCGTCGATGCCATTCATCGCATCGGCGGCAGCATCGATGGAACGTATGATGCCGTCGCGGTCGAGCAGGTCGACTTCGCAGGTGAAAGGCGGAGATGCACCTTCCGCGACCACATCCTGCAATTCGCCGCCATTCCTGTCGAGCAAGGCAAGCCGTGCTCCTGCTTGCGCCGCAAGAGCGGCGGTCGCGCGCCCGATACCCGACGCAGCACCCACGATCAGCAGGCGCTTGGTATTTAATCCGGTCATCCTCGTCTATCTCTCCTCGTGGTTCGTCAGGCGTATTGGGCGTCGAGCATGACGAACGCCATCCGGCACATGGCGCCGGATCGATTGGACCAGGCATGGTTGGAACCGCGTTGGATCACCACGTCGCCCGCTTTCAGAGGAACCTCCTCGTCGTCGAGCACGAGGATGATCTCCCCCTCCAGCACGATGCCGTAATCCAGGGAGGGCGTGCGATGCATCAACGCGCCGCCATGGTCATCGGAATGTGTGGATGCATGGGCGTCGCCCATCGCCTCGAACATCTTGGCCGCCTCGTCCTTGCTCGTCGTTTCAGGGTCTGGCGGAATGTCCGCGATCCTGAACACGCTGCCACCGGGGGGCGGCTGAAGCGCCATAGGACCCGCCGCCGGCTCCTCGTTTCCGCAGCCCATTTGCTCAGGCGCCTGCCCGCTTTTCCATATCTCGACGAGATGGAGGCCATTCGGAAATGCATGGACCGCAGGGCATTCGCCACGGTTGGCGACGCTTGATGTGCGATCATTGGCCTGTGCGGTGACGACGCGATAGACTTTGCCAGCTTCCATAGCCTCTCCTGTTTTCATGCCCGCTGACCAAGTTTCCTGCCGCGGGCCGACGATATACTGAACCTAGCTTGATTTTGGGCCGGCGAAACCGTCGCTTCAGTGGCAAAAGACGCCAAAAAACGATGATGGCGTCTTTTGCCATCGTAGGCATCGTTACATTCCGGCATCGCCTTGGCTAGCAAGGGGCGGTAAGCGGGAGAGCGCAATGCCCATGGTGTTTGACGATCATTGTGAAAGCTTCGCCCCTGTCTGCCGTCCCCATGCTGGTCCTGCGCTATCAGCCCGAAATGCTGGTCGCCGAATCGCAGCGCATCGCCAACGACCATCTGGGCAAGAGGCTGACGCTGGAAGGGTTCTTCGCGGGCTACGGCTTGTCGGGCAGCACTCTACGCGGCTGAGGGGGCGGGGATTGACTCAAGGCTCGGGCGTGCGCGGATCCGAAGAGGGAAGGCAGCAGTGATGCCGGACTGTACGATGGATGGCCGGGTGGTCATCGTCACCGGGGCGGGACGCGGCATCGGCCGCGCGCACGCCATGCTGCTTGCCGAACGGGGAGCAGCCGTGCTGGTCAACGATCTTGGCACCGATGCGAACGGTCTGGGCGCTGACTCCGGCCCGGCGCAGGAAACCGCCGATGCGATAGTCGCCCTTGGCGGCCGCGCGGTCGCCAACACGGACGACGTCGCATCCGAAGCCGGGGGGCAGGCGATGGTCGATGCAGCGCTCTCTGCCTTCGGCCGCATCGATGCGGTGGTCAACAATGCCGGCATCGTCGGCGTCAAGGGCTTCGCCGAAACGAGCATCGCGGATTTTGAACATTATTGGCGCATCCATTTTGTCGGCCACTATGCCGTGACGCGCGCCGCCTGGCCGCATTTCGTGCGTCAGGGATATGGGCGCGTGGTGATGACGACATCGGCGTCCGGTCTTTACGGCTTGAAGGACCAAACCCCCTATGCGGCGGCGAAGGGCGCCATCCAGGGGTTCACGCGCGCGCTGGCCCATGAAGGGGCGGACCATGGCATCTTGGTCAACGCCATCGCGCCGGGCGGCTTCAGCCGGATGCACATGGCGTCCGAACTCAACGAAGCGACGCTCCAGTGGGGCAGGAAGATGATGCCGCCGGAACTGGTCGCCCCCGCCGCCCTGTGGCTGGCGAGCGAGGCCTGTACCGTCAACGGAGAGATGTTCTCTGTCTGGTCGGGCCGGGTGGCGCGCGTCCATATCGGCACCGCCGAAGGCTATTTCGATCGCGACCTTACCGCCGAAAAGATCCTTGAAAATTATTCGCAGGTAGCGGTGATGGATAACTTCCACGCTCCGCATAATGCCCTGGAAGAAGTCAGCCATTGGATGGCGACCGAGTTTGCGCGATGACGGGAGAGAAGAGCATGAACCGACTGGAAGGACGTTGCGCCATCGTTACCGGTGCCGCACGCGGCCTGGGGCTTGGCATAGCGCAGCGGCTGCGCGCCGAGGGCGCGCGGCTGCTGCTGTTGGACATATTGGCGGACGAGCTTGCGCAGACCTGCGAAGCGCTTGGCGGTGGCGATCTGGCAATCCCGCTCGTCATTGATCTCACCGCGCCGGACGCGCCAGATACGCTGCTGGCCGCGGTCGCGGAGAAGCTGGGCCAGGCCGACATCCTCGTCAATAATGCCGGGATCGGCATCTCCGGAACGATCGAGCAGTTCGACGATGCCCAGTGGAGCAGGACGATCGCGATCAACCTCACCGCGCCGTTCCGCCTGACGCGGGCGCTGGTGCCGGGAATGGCGGAGCGCGGGCATGGCCGGATCATCAACATCTCGTCGATGAACGGATCGATCGGTGCCCGGGCGGACACCGCCTATGCCGTCACCAAGGCCGGTCTGGAGGCTCTCACCCGCTCCGTCGCGGCAGACTATGGCCGCTTCGGCGTCACCTGCAATGCGGTCGCCCCCGGCTCGATCACCACACCGCTCAACCGCGACATATTGGCATCGCTTCACCCGCGCGACCCGCTGCTACGCATCGCGGTGCTGAACAAGCCGATCACGGGCAATGGCGACATGGAGGATATCGGCGCAGCGGTCGCCTATCTGGCCTCGGACGACGCAAAATTCGTCTCCGCGCAGGTGCTGGCTGTCGACGGCGGCCTTAGCGGCACACGTTATGTTCCCGATGACGAGGGGGTGGAGCAGGCGCGCTACCTCCCCCGGAACTGAACGACCATGCGTACTCCTGCGCGCGCGCGCTATTCGCACTCCGGGATCTGTGTAACGAATATGGCGCGATCCCACGCCTTCTATCGGGAGGTCTTGGGCTTCGAGGAAGGCGAATCCCTGGCGATCGACGATCAATATCATGCGTTGCTCGGCGTGACCGGTTCCTTTTCGCTGCGCAGCCAGTTTCTGCGGCTGGGAGGTCTGGTGATCGAACTGCTCGACTGGTCTGCCATGCGAGAGGAATCCGCCGGCCTGCTGCCCCTGTATCGCGTCGGGCTGACGCATTTGTCGTTCGAAGTGGATGACCTCGATGCGACATTGACGAAGGTGACGGCGTTCGGGGGCACGGTCCTGCACGACAGTCGTTCCACCTTCGCACTCCCGCACATGTCCGGCGAGGTCGTCTTCGTTACCGATCCCGACGGTGTCAGGATCGAACTCAATGCCTTTCCCGCCCCGCTGTATCTTGGGGGACGCTCCGCTAATGATGAGCAGGGCGGATGAAATGAACGGCTACGGGGGAATATCTAGCGCTCGATCGTCAGGGCCCCGTCCATCTCAATCGAGTCCCCGTTGCCCTGAGGCTGACTGGCGGTCAGGTCCACGACAGCCAGGAGGGCGAGGCCCTGCTTGAGAACGTGCAGGAGGGTGCGATCCTGTTGGGTGACAAGGGCTACGACAGCAACGTCATCCGTGCTGCCGCCGCCGCCAAAAACGTCTGGGCCAACATCCCGGGCCGATCCAACCGCAAACAACGCTTCGCCTTCTCGGGCTGGGTCTATCGACGCGCAATCTTGTTGAACGATTATTAAACAGAATCAAGTACTTCCGCGGGCATCTCCACACGATACGACAAAGACCCCGCCAACTACCTCGCCGCCGTCAAATCCATCTGCACGCGCATCTGGTGCCGAGCGTAATGAGTCTACGCCCTAGTTGGGCAATCGACCGACCCGCGGACGAACCGGCAGCTGTCCATCTCTTGACGGCAAACGTCGGGATGGTGCCGCACCACCCATCCGCTTGGCAGCTCCCGCCGCATGCGATGGTGCTATCGGCAATTTGATACTTCAGCCTATGGTATTGCAGCAGATTTTTGTCAGGTCTATGCCTTGCATAGTCGGCCGATGCGCCGAACCAATACGCAAGGGGACGATGATGGACGGCACTGTGCCACACGCTTTTTACGAGCGCGACAACCTGGCCAATCCGTTTCCGCTTATGGCGCAAATGCGCGCCGAGGCGCCGGTCGAGCGCACGATCGATCCCGCCGGGCGTGAAATCTTCGTGGTAACGGACGTCAGGCTGATCGAGGAAGTTGCAAAGCGCACTGGCGACTTCTCCAATCGCTTCGGCCATCTTCTCATGGCCGGCGGCGGTGCGGACCAGGAAGTTGCATCGATCCTCGCATCGGAGCCGCTCGAGGCCACGCTGCTGCTAACCAGCGACGATCCCGAGCATCAGCGGTATCGCGCACTCGTCAATGCTGCGTTCGCCACGGGTCGTGTTTCCCATATGGAGGATCGGATCGGCGAACTCATCGACGAATTGATCGACGATTTTATCGAGGACGGAAGGGTCGATTTCGTCGACCAGTTCGCCGTCCTGCTGCCGACCTACATCATCGCCGATATCCTCGGCCTGCCGCGTGACAAGTATGACAAGGTCAAACTCTGGTCGGATGCCGTCATCACTGTCGTCGGGCGCATGGGGACGCGAGAGCAGGAGATCGACGCCGCGAGGCTGATGGTCGAATTCCGGCGTTATGTGAAGCAGACGGTTCGTGAACGCCGGCAAGAACCGCGCGACGACCTCATCTCCGACCTTGTCACTGCGCGGGTCGACGGGGTGTCGCCGCTGACCGACGACGAGGCGGCCGCGCTCGCCTTCGAGACGGGCGTTGCGGGTAACGAGACGACGCGTAACACGCTGATGAGCGGCATGGTCCAACTGCTTCGCCGTCCCGACCAGATGCAGGCGCTGATCGACGACCCGAAGCTTGTCGGCAATGCCGTCGAGGAAATCCTGCGCTATGAAACGCCGGCGTCCTCGATGTGGCGCATCGCGCGGCACGACACCAAACTGGCCGGCGTTTCCATTCCCGCCGGTGCGACCTTGCTGCTGCGTTATGACGGGGGCAATCGTGATCCCCAGCGTTTCGAGGAGCCGGATAGCTTCGACATCCGGCGCAAGAATGCCCGCCTGCACATCGCCTTCGGTGCGCCCAGCATGCATCGTTGCCTCGGCCAGATGCTCGCGCGCAAGGAGCTCACCATGGCTTTCCCGCGCTTGCTTGCGCGCATGAAAAACATCCGCATCGCGGAGGGCAGCGTCACCGATTACCAGCCCAGCCTGCTGTTCCACACCATCGGTAGCCTCAATCTCAGCTTCGATCCGGGGCCGCGGCTCACAAAACGCGCAGGATAACGAAGGGCCGGCAAGGCCAGCACGGCAGGAGAGGCGTCGCATAGCAGGCAGCTACGACATCATCGTGGACCGCCGGCTCGGCAGGGCGCGTGCTGGCCAACCGTCTGTCGGAAGATCCCGCACATCGCATCCTCCTGCGCGAGGCGGGGATGCAAATGGGCCTTCCCCGCCATTATGAAGACTTGAAGCGCGAGGATCAGGAAAGTGTCTCGGCTATGACTGCTCCAACATCACGCACCGACGGCGGCAGAGCACGGCCCCTGACCATCGTCACCAACGCTCATACCGAACCGCATCCGCTTCGACGGTCGGCGCGCCGCACGGCCTATCTGTTCCAGCTCGACGCCGCCCGCGGTCATGCGAGGCTGGTGGGGACGGCCATCCTCGTCGTCGCCTTCTTCAAGGCATGGCTGATCGGCATGCGATATATGGAGCTCGATCACGCCGTGCTCCCGCTCCGTTTCGTCTACGGGGTGTGGGTCTTAGTGGTCGGTATCAGGCTTGGCGTGCTGCTCTGGATGGCTTAGGCCCGATCAATCGGGAGCGGGTTGTGCGGATCGCGGTGATCGGCAGCCCGCCGCTCACCGCGCGCGTTGCCGCTGTGCGGCTGGCACAAAGCCATGGATCAGGCTTAGCAGCACCCCTCATAGTCGACCCATGCGGCTGAATTGTCGGGATAGCGGCACACCGGGCAGGGTGCATCGCTGTCTGGCGAACGGTCGATGTGCGTCCCGCAGCAGGGGCAGGTGCCCTGCGGCGCTCGTCTGTCGCTCTCGCCCGACAAGGCATCATGTCTGTTGGGTCGTTCCCCCGCCATAACCCGTGTCCGCTCAGGCGGTCTTGTCGGATTTATAGGCATCCTGCCCGGTCGGGATATCCTCAAGCTTCGGCATGCCGGTCAGGTGATTGCCGCCGCTCAGCGGCAGGTTGACGCCGGTGATGTAGGTCGGCCCCGACAGAAAGACCACCGCATCGGCATAGTCGCGCGGGAGCCCCACGCGGCCCAGCGGGACATGGCTCGCATAAATCTCCTCGACCCCTGGAATGGCGTAGAGCCCGGCGGCAAGAGCCGACTTGATCGGGCCGGGCAGCAACGAGTTCACGCGGATGCCGCGCGGCCCATATTCGAGCGCGGCATAGCGGACCAGGCAGTCCATCGCGGACTTGGCGCAGGCATAGGCGAAATGCGGCGGCTGTGGCTGGGTCGTGCTGTTGGACGATATCAGCGTGATCGAACCGCCGTCGCGCATCCGTTCGGTCATGTATCGCACGAACCAGACATGGGCGAAATAATTGACGTCGACACCGGCCTGAAGCTGTTCAGGCGTGACGTCCGCGATCATGCTGATGACCGGCAGCGCTGCCGAGTTGACCGCGATGTCGATAGGGCCGAACTGCTCGTGCGTGACGAGGGCGAGCGCCTCGATATCCTCGCGCCGACCCGCATCGCAAATGATCGCGGTTCCGCCAATCTTAGCCGCCAGCCGATCCAGACCTTCCCTGCTACGCGCCGCGACGACGACTCTCGCGCCTTCTTCGGCCAGCGCTTCTGCGATGGCCCACCCGGTGCCACCCTCCGCCGATGCGCCCAGAACCACTGCCACCTTGTCCTTCAATCGCATCACTCTTGCCCTTTCCGCGCGTGCCAAAGCCAACTCAAGACGGTACGATAGCATATCGCTCACCACGGATCAGTACTTCATCTTCCAATTAGTCGCGATCGTCGTTGCCTGCCTTGGTTTCTGCAATAATGATGCGCTGTCGCCGTTTCCCGTTGGTACGGATATTACACTCTGCGGACCGTTTTTATGTTCGAGATCGGCGCCTCTGCTTTCATTCCACGCACCGGCCCGTTTGCCTGGCATGGCTTCTTCATCTACTGGATTCCGCTCGTGATCTTCGGGATTTGGATCTTGGCCACCTCAATTATGCTGCTTGCCGCGCTGAAACCGCAGGAGCAGGCGGGGCTCGGCAATATCGACTGAGCGCCAGAAAGTTCGACGGTTGTGCGCAGGAGAGGCACCCCTATGAGGGCGCCTCTCATTTTTTGCATTCAGACCATGGTGGTCCCAGCCTCAGCTAGCAGGTGCTGGTTGCAACCTTCGTTGCGGTCACGTTTCCTGCACCGTCACGTTCCTGCGATTGAGCCTCGTCTTGAGCCTGCGCATTGATCGCGCGCAGGGTGAAGTACATCAGCATGGAAATCCAGAACAGGTATGTGACGGCCGGCGTCCAGAACCCGAACAGACCGTTCCAAGCGAAGGGGCCGTGCATGAAGAACGGCATGATCCCGCCCCCCGCAAGAAGGATCGAGGTCCACAGGTTGAAATAGCCGAACCAGCGCGGGTAGACCGGGGCGCTGCTTTTGTCGGTAAGGATGCAGGCACCGACGATGATGTTCTGGATGGATGCAGTTGAGAACGGCCAGAGCATGAACATCCATGCGGTATCGTTCAACAATTCGATGAGTGTCGGATCCCGATCAGGACGAAACGCGAGAGCGGTCCACATCACCACGGGTATGAGCAGCAACACGGTGTTGATGACGCCGATGGTGACCTGGCTGACCGCCAGCACCGGCCATCGTCCTTCGATGCGGGCGAGCTGCACGCTGACCGAAGCCATGAACGGCATCAGGCACCCGACGCCTACCATGACGACGAACATTCCGGCGATGATAATGAAGCGATGATCGGCATAAAATGCCGCGATGTCGGCGGCAGGGGTTGTCGGCGGAGGGGGCGGGACAAAGCCTGCGATCAAAGCCCATCCGATCCCGAAAAGGACCACGAAGACAAGACCGCCATACGTGCAAGCTTGGTGTATTTTCCTGTTCATGCCGCGCCCTCCAATGCATTTTTACAGTCCCCGCACAATATGCGGCCGGATTTTGTAGCGGGCGCGCAAAAGCATCGCATATCGCGCCAGATCGGGTGCCATGGGCCTCTCCCCGCCCGGTTGCCATACGGTGAGGACGTTCGCGTGTAACGCTTAAGATGATCAAAACAGGCGGTGTGAACGACAACGGGAGTCAGCCTGATCCCGCCGCCAAACTGTCCAGCAACGCGGCGACACCTCACGGCTGGATGGCGCGGACGAGGTGACGGGCTGCCGATCGGAGTGCCCGCCGCACATCTAAGTTACCCAGCCGCCGGAGAAGGGGACAACCTGGCCCGAAATAAAATTGCTGTTTTGGGAGGCGAGGAAAAGCACTAGCTCTGCTTGTTCCCAGCCTTCGGCGAACCGCCTGGCCGGTACATCGCGCATGACTTTTTCGCGGATCACGGGATCATCCATCGCGTTGGCCGGATAGCCTCCATAAACGTAATTTTGGCCAATCGCGTTGAACTGGATGTTGAAGGGCGCGATTTCGGCTCCAACAGCCCGGACATACGCGTTCTGCGCGCCCCGCGCAGCCGTGTAGCTTGAGACCGCTTCTATCGCCCGAAGTGGGGCTGCGCTCGTAACGGCAACGATTTTGCCCGATCTGCGCTCGATCATTTGAGGAAGCACAGCTTTGACGAACCGCATGGTCGGATGAACCAGCAACTCAAACATCCGCAACCATTCTGTCTCATCCGTATCGGTGGCCAGTTGCCGGATGAAGTTTTCGGGAAGAAGATTGAGAACTAGAATATCTATGTGGCCAGCTTCTGCGATGATAGCGGCAGGTTCATCAGGAGCGCTGTATCGTCCCACATCTGCGGTTACATCAGCGTCTTCACCGGTGAAGCGATCCACGATCGCCGGTCCCATGTATATATCGGCGCTCGTCACCAGCACACGCTGACGAGCAAACCTTCCGTATTTTTCGGACATTCTCGCTCTCCTTTTGTGTTCGACCAGATGGATCAGGGAAATGTGAGGTTGTGCCGCCTTTCTGGATAACTTGGCGGCTGGATTAACCTAAGGCCTGTGGTCGTTCATGCCGCCTCTTTGATCACCGGGCCATGGGTGCATGCTACCATGGCATGATAGCCCGTTCCGTCGATCGGCCTCAACCGGGGCTCTCCGCTCAAGGTTCCGGGGGCAATTGCCAGATGGCGTAGCGCTTGTCGAGCAGACGGGTGGCGAAGTGGAGGTCGATCCCTCCAAGACGATCCTCAGCGGCCCGGCTTCGAGATCGGGGTTGATGACATTAGGCCGGGATCCGTTTTCCCGACACATCAAATGCCGACATACCGTTTGGCAGGCATAATTGATCTTCGTCAAAGCCGTTGCAAAGGCAGCCCGGCATATTTCATTCCGTGGAGGCCGGGAGGTGGGGCCGGGCGACGGAGAAAAGCGCATGAAAATTGGGGTGCTGCGATCCAGCAAGGAGGAAGCAGGCCGGTAAACCCGAGATGCCAACAACTGCTGGTCACCGATTTCCGTGTGCCCAAATCCTGCCATACCGTGCGCGAAAAATGATTTCGTCAACGTCACAATTGTATCGGCCTAATGATCCGCGCTCATTAGTAGCGCTATTAATATCTGTGGAGAGTGAATATTATGTCTTCTGGTAACGATCCATTTTTCGATGCAATTGTCATTGGTGCCGGTTTCTCTGGTTTGTACCAGCTTTATAAGCTTCGCAGCATGGGAATGTCTGTAAAGGGCTTCGAAATGGCGGCGGACATTGGCGGAACCTGGTTCCAGAACCGCTATCCTGGTTGCCGGGTGGACACCGAAAGCTACGTCTACGGCTATTCCTGGTGCGAGGAACTGGCGAGCGGGTGGAACTGGTCGGAACGGTTCATCGGACAGCCCGAGGTTCTCGAATATATCCGCTGGGCGGAAAAGCGCATGGACGTGCGTAAGGACTACACCTTCAACGCGCGTGTCGTCAGTGCCGAATACGATGCAACCCGAAACGACTGGACCGTGACACTGGAGGACGGCTCAACCGCCTCGTGCCGCTACCTCATATCCGCCACCGGGCCGCTATCGATCCCGCAGATGCCCTCCTATGCCGGTATCGACCGCTACCAGGGCGAGCTTTACTCCTCCTTCTTCTGGCCGCATGATCCGTCCGGCGGCACCGGTCCTGCGCCGACCGATTTTCGCGGCAAGCGCGTGGGCGTGGTAGGAACCGGCTCGACCGGGGTCCAGATCATTACCGAGGTGGCCAAGACAGCCGGTGAGTTGTTCGTGTTTCAGCGCACGCCGAACTGGTGCGTGCCGCTGGGCAATGCTCCACTGAGCGAGGAAGATCGAGCGCAGATCCGGGCCGAACTCCCCCAGCAGATCGCGCTGTGCATGGAAACCTTTGCGGGTTTTCCGCACAAGTTTTCCGAAACATCCGCGCTGGAAGCCGCACCCGAGGAGCGAGAGCGGTTTTTCTCTCAACTCTACAAGGCTCCCGGTTACGGGATGTGGCTCGGAAACTATCACGATGTATTGTTCGACAAGGACGCCAACGCCGTCGTTGCCGAGTTTGTGGCCCGCAAGGTCCGCGAACGGGTCAAGGATCCTGCAATTGCGGAAAAGCTCATCCCCACCAATCATCCCTTCGGAAGCAAGCGCGTTCCCATGGAGTCGGGCTATTACGAAGTGTTCAACCAGCCGAACGTGCATCTCGTCGATCTCCGGGAAGACCCGATCAAGGAACTCACCGAGACAGGCATCGCGACCCAGGGGGGCGTCGAATACCCGCTCGACGTGATCATTTTCGCCACCGGGTTCGATGCGGTAACGGGCGCGCTCGATCGCATCCGCATCGTGGGTGACAAGGGCCAGACGCTCAAGGACGTCTGGGCGGAGGGGCCCCAGACCTACCTCGGATTGCAGATCGTCGGCTTCCCGAACTTCTTCACGCTCGTTGCCGCGCACAACGGAGCGAGCTTTTGCAACATTCCTCTGTGCGGACAGCATCAGGTGGAATGGGTCAGCTCCATGTTGGCACATATGCGCGACCATGGGATGAGCTACGCCGAACCGATCCAGGCCGCTGAGGACAAATGGACCGCCAGCGTCTACGAAACCATCGCCAAGACCTTGCTCGCCGATGCCGACAGCTGGTTTCTCGGCGTCAACACCAACGTCGCAGGGCGGCAGGAACGCAAATCCCTCGTCTATGCCGGGGGTGGCCCCGCCTATCGCGCAACCTGCGCGAAAGTCGCCGATAACGGCTATGAAGGGTTCGAACTGCGCAGAGCCTGCTGATATCGCTCCTCCCGGCCGCCGAAGCGCACCATCAGCCACTAGCGGCGGTCGGGCTCGCGAGCGAGGACGACCGTTGTTACGCCATGATGTGGAGTGTAGGACAACCTCCGTTTAGAGGGTCTGGAAACTCGAGGGAACAGCAATGTGCCTCCGGCCTGATAACCGCATGGATTTCGGAGTTCGTTGCTATGTCGCTTACCCATATTCTCACGCCTCAACGCATCGCAGACGTTGAAATTCGCAACCGCGTGGTGCGAGCGGCTCACGCCACTTTCCTGGGCGGAGGCGTGGTCAATGACGATCTGATTGCGTACCACGTTGCACGGGGCAAAGGCGGCGTGGGCTTGTCGATCATCGAGATTTTGGCCGTTCACTGGTCTTCGCCCGGTTCGATTAACGCGTTTTTGCCGGATATCGAGACGGGCTATCGCAAGCTGATCGACGCCGTTCGCCCTACTGGAATGAAACTGTTCCAACAGCTCTGGCATGGCGGCCACAATTCGCAACCGTTGGACGGGAGCCCGCCCTGGTCGTCCTCCGATCTGCCCGGCCTCATCGTCGGCGTCCCGGCTATTCCCATGACCAAGGCGATGATCGATGAGGTCGTAGAGTCGTACGCGGCAGCGGCCTGCCGATGCGTGGAGTGGGGTATTGACGGAGTCGAGGTTCATGCGGCGCATGGCTATCTGCCGCAGCAGTTTTTCTCGCCGGCCCTGAATGCGCGTACGGACGATTATGGCGGCACGTTCGAAAACCGTATCCGTTTCCTGCGCGAAGTGCTGGAGGGGATCCGCTCGTCGGTTCCCTCCGGTTATCCCGTCGGCATCCGCGTTGCATCGGATGCGATGGTGGGCGGTGTCGGGGTCGAAGACAACCTGGAACTTGCGCGCTATTGCGCCGACCGCCAGCTTATCGATTATGTCAACGTTTCGCTGGGCAACTACCAGACCGCCGCGAAGATGATCGGCGCGATGCATGAACCGGCCGGATACGAAATGCCGACGAGTTCGCCGATCACGCGCGGCGTATCCCTTCCCAGCATCGTCACCGGCCGCTTCCGCACCCTGGAGGAGGGCGATCAGGTCATACGCGATGGCGATGCGTCCATGATTTCCTATGTGCGCGCCCTGATCGCGGATCCGGAGCTTGTCAACAAGACGGCGGCAGGCCATCCCGATCATGTGCGACCTTGCATCGGCTGCAATCAGGGCTGCTCGGCACGGTTGTTCGAACCGCCTTACCGTATGGGCTGCACCGTTAATCCAGGAGTAGGTTTCGAACGGGAGATCGGAGACGATCGTCTGACCCCCGCCTTGACGTCCAAAAAGATCCTTGTGGTGGGGGGCGGCCCGTCCGGGATGGAGGCGGCGCGGGTTGCAGCCATCCGTGGCCATCAGGTGACGCTTGCGGAAGCAAGCCCCAAGCTCGGCGGATCCGTGTTGGCGGCCGCCCGGGCGCCCGGGCGTCAGGGAATTCTGGATTACACCACCTGGCAGGAACAGGAAATATTCCGCCTTGGTGTATCCGTGCGGCTATCGACATACATGGATGCAGATGACGTTCGACAGGAGCCGTGGGACGCGGTCATCGTTGCGACCGGCTCCTCGCCCCGCATGGATGGCGTTCAAAACAGCAATCCCGGTGAGCCGATCGCGGGCATCGATCTGCCACATGTGTTGTCCAGCACCGACGCCATGTTCGCTAATCCGTCACGTCTTGGCCAGAATGCGGTAGTGGTTGACGATGCGGGTCATTACGAGGGCATCGCGGTCGCGGAATATCTCGCATCACACGGCTTGAACGTCCATTTCGTCACAAGGCATCTGTCCGTGGGACCAAAAGTCGAGAACGCCTGGGTCGTGGAACCCGCGCTGCAGCGGCTGGCGAAACTCCGCTTCCAAGCACATACAAGGATGCGGGCGATCACTATCGATAGCAGCACGGTCGTAATCGGGCCAATATACATGCCATCGACCGATTTGCGCAAAGCGATCCCCGCCGACACAGTGGTTTTTGTCTCGCTCAACCACTCCAATCGAAAGCTGTATGACAACCTTGCAGGACAATTTCCTGCGGTCCTCATCGTGGGAGACGCCCAATCCGCGCGGCAATTGCCGGTGGCAGTGCGTGAGGGTCACATGGCGGGCGCTACAGTCTAGGGAGTGGTTTCGTCTATGAGAGCATCGTGGACTCAATCGAACCCCTATCCGGCGGCCTAGAGGTGGTTCCGGCATATCTCCGTTGAGCAGAGGTCGCAGACGCGTCGGCCAGCGTGTCGAAAATCTCGCCGTTCAAAAGCTCGTTACGGTTCGAGCCATCGAAGGACTCGCAGTAGCCGTTCTCGCAAGGCTAATGGGCGTGTATGGACGATAGCGGCTTTTCCAGTTCCATCATTGGGCTGCGTATTGCAACACTGGAGGTCAACGAAGACAATAGCGTACTGGCAGGGACTTGAGCCCGCTGACCATGAGTGAGGCAATGCATTTCGGTTCATCCGCCAGTTCGGCGGGATCGCGCGCCGGGCGATCTCCTCGAACAGCAGGCGCATTTTCAGCCGGGCCAAATGTTCGCCAAAGCATATGTGCCGTTGCCGTAAGAGATGAGCTTGTTGGGCTTGCGATCGATGCGGAACATGTCTGGATCGGGAACAGGGCCTCATCCCGGTTGCCCGAAGCCCAAGCCATGGCGATCCAGTCTCCAGCGCGGAACTGCCGGTTGCACAGCTCGATGTCCTGCGCCTCAGTGCGCATGGTGATCTTCGACGGCGAATGCAGCCGCGCCGCTTCCTCGACAAACGCCTTGATCGCATCCTGGTCGTGGCGAATGGCCGACAAGAGCGAGAGATTCTCGCATATTGTCTTGAAGCCGCCGGCGATCACGCCTGCCGTGGTTGGCACCGGTCGGCGTACTCGCAGGCGGGAGCAATCCCGCTGTCGGGATCGCCCTCCGCCTCGTCATAGACATGCCTGCAATAGCCGCAGACGTACCGCGCCATCGCCGCCTCCGATCAGCCCGGCGGACGGCCCAGCCAGGTTTCCACCATGCGGTGCAGCATACGGATTCGGCTTTCCTGATAGCGGCCCAGTGTGACGCCGGGCAGTTCATCGGGCCACATGTGCATGCCGATCTGCACCATCGGCATGTTGAAATCGTCCTGGTCGAAGATGGTGCCCATCGCGCCGATATGCGGCTCGAACGGATCGTCGGGGCCAAGCTCGATCAGCTTGCCGGCCGGCGGGCGCGGCGCATTGTCGGGAACGCGGATCAGCATCCAGGCGTCCATGTAGCAGGTTTCGGCTGAATCCGCATCGGGACGGAACACATAGGCCAGCGGCAGGCCTTCGCCCAGCCATGGGCAGAAGTTGGGGAAGAGCCAGTACTGCACCGAATCCAGCATCATCGCGTCGGATAGGCCGGAATAATCCGCCCCGGTCATCTGGGCGAGCGCACCGCGCCGCCATTCTGCGAGGCTCGCGCGGTCCTTGATGTTCTCAGGCAGCGGCGGAGCATCATCCATCCGCAGTCCATTGAGCAGCGCCCACATGTCCTTGATAGCGTCCAGTGCCGTCGTATCCTTGGAATGATAGCTGGGCACGGCCGCCGGCGTGATCGAGCGGCTGAAAGCCGTCTTGCCATCCTGCCAGAGATCGTACTGGGTTCCTTGCTCGGCCACCGACGGCAACGCCTGCGGATGCGTCATCATCAGGTGATAGCCTTCAAGAAAGGCTTCCATCGCCACCTTCCAGTTGGATCGGATGGTCTTGCGTACGTGCCAGATGGCAAAGCGCTTATCGAGCGGCCAGGTGGCGAAGTGGCGGTCGATCCCGCCCAGGTGCTCGCTCAGCGGCCCGGCTTCGAGATCGGGATTGATGAAGATAAAACCGTTCCAGCGCTCCAGCTTCACCCCGCGCAGATCGTGGCTGCCATCCTTAACCGCAGGGAAGTCCCATTTCCCCGGAAACCAGGCCAGGTCGCCTTCGATCGACCAGGTCCACGCGTGATAGGGACACTTGAAGTGGCTGGCGCCGCAACCGCTGCTATCAACCAGGCGGCGGCCGCGGTGGAGGCAGACGTTCTTGAACGCCTTGAAGCTGTCCTCACCGGTACGGACAACGATGTAGGATAGCCCGGCGACGTTGTAGACGAGGTGATCGCCAACCGCTGGAATCTCTTCCTCGCGGCAGGCAACTTGCCAGCACTTCTTCCAGATCTTCTCCACTTCCTCGCGGTGGTATTCGTACGAGGTATAGCGGTGGGCCGGAATAGGCTCGTTGCCGATGTCGGGCGCGCTTTCCTCAGTTAGGCAAGCCTCGACGGGCTTGCTGTCTGTCCGGGCGATCGCACGGAACGTGGGTGAAATCTCAGTGCCGAAGCCCCTTAGTTCTTCCGGAAGGGCGCATTTCGTGGCAGCCATCTCCATTCTCCTGCGATAGCCCGGATCCAATTGTCGGGCACATCGTGTGCTAGCATATCGATGCGCAGCCATGATTGATCTTCGTCAAATCCGTTACAAAGCTCGCCCGGCATATTTCCGTCTGCCGAGACCGGCGGATGGATACCCGCTATCTCAGCAGTCGCCGGAAAATTGTACCCGCAGCTTGAATGCCCGGGTCGGCTGGCGGCGTCTCTAACCAGCGATGCGCTCTAATGGAGCAGGTAGGGAATAGGCGCTGGCGGAACGCCGCGCACGGGACAGAAATTTTCGACATGGTCGACGGCGGCATCCTCCGCGGCCACGATGAACTAGATCATTCTGCGCGCCGGTCTGAAAAGAAGGCGCTTTAGGAGAGCTGCCTTCATCTCGGCCGCAATCCCTCACCGAAAATAAGGGTGATCCCGCCATCCAGAACTATGCCGCAATCGGTGGTCGGCGTGCGAGGTATGAGGACGCTGACGGCACCATCGCGTGAATGGAGGCATCTGTCGCACCTATAGGCGAGATGTTGACGATCCCGCTTCCGTCCGCCGAAGGGTGCAGCGAAACGGCATATGATCCGGGGCCTTCCGACCGCGCGTGGGTTACCGCATTCCACGCCCCATGTGGATCCGGCCATTTGAAACGATGCGGGGCAGGCATGGGGCAGCATCGCTGCCATGCCTGCCCCGCATGTCTTTGTTAGCGGATTTCCGGCCTGCCGATCAGAACTTCTTTGACGCCCTAATGCCGAAGGTGCGGGGCAGGGCAGCCGTGTATTGCGCGCCGAACGTCGTTGTCGCGGCCGTCACAAAATACTTCTTGCCAAGCAAATTGTCGCCGTAGATTCCGATCTCGAACGTTTCGTCGGGGCTGATTAGCGAAGCCGCACCGTTCACGAGCACCAGGCGATCCTGATAATCGAGCCCGAGTTCACCACCCCGCGCGGCATAGAAATCATAGCGGGAGGTGTACTTGCCGGTCACCGAGAGATCGCTGAGCCAACCGTTCTCGGTCAGCGGTGCGCGATGATGCAGGTTGGCATAAGCCGACAGCTTCGGGGACCGTGGCAGCGGATAGCCGGAAAGGTCTGCGGCAGCGTTGGCCAGCACGGGGAACCCGTTGCCCACCACCACGATCGCGGCGGCCGGATACTCGTCGAACGTGTTGTCGAGGTACGTGGCACCGGCTGACATGTCGAAGGTGGAGCTCACCTTCCATTGCATGTCCAGTTCGATGCCCTTGATCGTGGCCTTGGCCGCGTTCTGCGTTTCGACGCCGGCCAGACCGACCCGCGATACCTGGATATCTTTGAACTTGCCGTAGAACGCCGCTGCCTGAACCCTGAGGTCCGGCGTCAGCCGGCCCTTATAGCCGATCTCGAAGTTGTCGAGCGTTTCGTCGCCGATGACGTTCGGCGGCGCGAACGACGGAGTGGAGAAGCCGCCGCTCTTCACGCCGCGGCTCGCGCTGGCGTAGAAGTAGTGATCGCCGGTTTCGTATGAGAGAACGACGCGCGGTGTCCAGTTCTTGAACTTTGCCGAAGTTGTGTAAGTTGCCGGAAGCGCCGCGCCAAGCGAACCGAAAAGGGCCAGCGCCTCGGGTGAGTTTTCGCCGCGAATGGTCTTTTCGTCGATGTTGTAGCGGGCACCAGCAGTCAGCTTCACACCTTCGATGATCTGCCAGTACAGTTCACCATAAAGCGAGTAGCTGTTGAGGCTGACCTTGTTGCGGCCGGTGATATTGCCGAACGGCACGCCGTTGAGAACGCCACTGTAGGCGAGGCCGACGAGGTTGGTATTGAGTGTTCCGCGGTCCCGTTCGTAGCTACCCCCGACCAGGACATTGAGCGGCGATGTGAAGTTGGTCCGCGCGAAAATATCCTGCGTGAAGGTTGGCCCCTTCTCGTTCACTATGGCGTTGGCGAACGGTGCCGAAGTAATATCCTGCTCGTTGTAGGCCCAGGAGTTGAGCGAGCGGTTGGCGGTGACCGAGCTCACCGTGACGTCACCGAGATAGAGGTTCATCTTCAGGTGATGCAGGTAGGACTTGACGGTATTCAGCGGGTTCGGGCCTGAGGTCCCATCGTAGAAGCTGTCGTTTTCCGGATCAATTCCGTAGGCGACGCATGCGGCGCACAGCGGCGCGTCGACCCGCATCTGACTGGTATAGCCGTTGGAACGCCGGTTGCTGTATTCGAACGTATAGACGGCGTCGAAGCTGTCGCCGGGCGCGAACCGGAGCTTGGTGCGCAGGAATTCGCTCTGGGAAACGCCCGCCTTCTTGCCGTTGACGACGCCGGTGTTGTTGATGAACCCTTCGCGGTTCTTGACCTGCCCGGCCACCCGGACCTGGAACACGTCCGAGAGAGGCAGGTTCAACATCGCGTCGGCCGTGGCATCATTGAAGCGGCCGAAGCTCATGCCGAAGCGGGCGCGGAAATCATCGACCGGGTCGTTGGTCTCGAGCAGGATCGCGCCGCCGGTGGCGTTGCGCCCGTACAGAGTGCCCTGCGGTCCCTTGAGGACCGAGATGCTCTTGACGTCGACCACGTCCAGGCTGGCACCCTGTTGGCGCTGCACGTAGGCGCCATCGACATAAGTGGCGACTGACGACTCAAGGCCGGAAAGCAGGAAGAGCGAGCCGATGCCGCGGATATAGGCCTGCGCGAAGTTGGTCGGGCTGTCGTAGCTGAGGCTCGGCGTACGAATCGCGATGCCTTCGACGGTGCGAATGTTTTCGCGCTCAAGAGCGGCGGCATCAAGCGCGGTCACCGAGACCGGCGCGCGATCGAGACGGCTACCAAGCTTGCTGCCGGTTACGACGATTTCGCTGGTGGCGGCATCGCCGCCAGCGGTGGCTTCTGCCGCCTGATCGCTGGCCTGCGCCTCTGCCTTTTCGTCGGCGGCCAACGCTGCGCCGCATGTCCCCAGAGCGAGCAACAGAGCGCCCAACGCCGTGCCCGCACGCAATGGTGTCTTGTAACCAAAATTCATTGATGCCGCTCCTAGAAATTTGTCTCGCGGCGCCCAATCGCGGCGCGACACGGCTGTGTCAATTTAAGGCGGTGGTTGAAACCATTGCAAATTACGCCAAATTCCGGCGTGCCCCTGATATGGCGCGCCAGCCCGAATGCAGTCAGATGTCGAATGGTTTAGCATCGAATTTACAAGTGCTTGGGGAGGGCGAGGCGGTTGCCGTTGCGGCGTCCAACCTCCTGCGTCGCGAGATAGTAATCAATATCCTGCGGCTTCAAATCCTCCCGCCGGCGGTCGGTCTCGTCGCACCACGGCAAGAATCGGCCCGCCCTGCGGCCCCATTGCTCCACCGTAGATGGTGATAATCCGCGATCGTCACGCATCCAAGCGACGTACTGTTCGAATTGACGCTGGCATGATGAAGGTCGAACAGTAGGCTCACGCCACCAGCCGAGGAACTTCAGCCAGGGTCGCCCACAAGGTCGATAACCCGCCGTGCAGCGGTTACCGCGCCGTGAAGGTTCTGCTGGGCTTCTGCAATCGGCATCAACGCCGCTATATCGACTCCCGCCGCCGCGTCCGGGGCGAGGTGTTGCGCAAAAAATAGTATTTCATTGGGCTTCATTCTGAGGACCGTCGGCTGCGATTCGTGAGCTTCGCAGTGGCTTAAGTATCGGGTCTGATGGAGGCGACAGGAATAAGCCCGCCGGGATCGGGCCAGCAATATCGGTCCTGATTTTCCATCCCTCCGTCGCAACGGTAGCTCGACACAGGGCGCTCGCGCAGGCGATGGGACATATTCTCGCGTGGCCTGCAGATTACACGGCCTTTAGAGTAAATTCGCAATTCATCCAATCTTCGCTGTTGCGAGGGAGTAGGCCGACACTAGCGTATTGCGATCAAGCAAAAATAGGGGGGCAGGATGTCAAAAGCTGCGCAGCGCATGGCCATTTGGGCTGGCCCGATAGGGCTTATTTTATTCGGCAGCTCGTACGGTCCGTTTGCGGCAAACTTCTTGCCGCCGCCGTCCCCAGGCTGGACCGTCGAACAGGTCGCCGAGCACTACCGCCACTATGCCAACGGCGTCCGTCTCGGTGCCATCTTCATGCTCCTCGGCGCTGCGGCGCTTTGCGTTTTTGCCGGTGCGATCGCGGCGGAAACCAAGCGCATCAAGGGAACAACGGCTCAGGCTTATGGCCAGATCGGAACGGCTGCCTTGACGTCGGCGACGTTGATCATCGGAGCGATTCTTTGGGCGGTAGCCGCTTTGCGGCCGGATCGATCCGCCGAGGATATAGCGCTTTTGCACGACATCGCCTGGCTTTTCATGGTAATGCCGGCTGGCCCCGGCTTCTTCCAACTGCTCTCTATTGGCACGGCAATCCTCGTGGATGACAGCCCCGATCCTGCTCTTCCGAGATGGCTCGCCTATCTGAATTTCTGGACGGCGCTTCTCTTCCTGCCCGGATTTCTGGTGGCCTACTTCCTGTCCGGGCCATTCGCATGGAACGGATTGCTCGCATTCTGGATGGTGGCAGTCGTATTCACGCTGTGGATCGTGGTCATGACGGTCAGCCTGCTGAAAGCGGTGAAGCGGTGGTAGCTGAAGGCAGCGAGACCAAGCCGTCAGCCGGACATCTTCCCGGAGAAGCGGGGGTCTGGGTAATGATTGCGGGGGACATGGTGGTATTCGCGGTATTTTTCGCGACCTTCATGGTCTATCGCAGGACGGAGCCCACGCTTTACGCAAGTTCTGCGGCAACGCTGTCACAGCCCATTGCCTTGATCAACACGCTCCTGATGCTCTCGAGTTCGTGGTTCGTCGCTCGCGCCGTTGGGGTGGTGCGCTCTCGGACGGGGGGATCCGCCGTTCCCATGCTGTTCGGCGCGATCGCCTGCGGTCTTGGATTCGTTGCGATGAAAGCTGTCGAATATTCAGAAAAGATCGATGCGGGCGTCGGCCTGACGACCAATATGTTCTATACATTCTATTTCATGCTGACGGGCATTCATCTGCTGCATGTACTGATCGGAATCGCGGTGTTGATTTATCTGTCGCTGCGACTGCGTAGGCCGGGCTGGTCTGGAGCGGATGTCGTAGCGGCAGAAACGGGAGCTTCCTTTTGGCACCTGGTAGACTTGTTGTGGATCTTCCTGTTCACCCTCCTGTATCTGGTGGCGTGACATGGAAGACAGTGGGTCAGACGGCAAGCGACTGACAATCGTCCTGATCGGTCTGGTTCTCCTAACCTTGCTGTCGACCGGGGCGGTGGACATGCGCCCGCTGGACATGCCGAAGACAATCTCTGGCACCATCGCGGTATTCATTGCGGGGTGCAAGACGCGGATCGTAGGTCATGAGTTCATGGATTTGCGCGTGGTGTCGTTGACATTTCGCCTGCTATTCGACGCCTGGCTGCTGATAGTAATTCTGTTCATAATTATACTAATGTGACAAGGGAGAAGATTATGTTAGGTAAGTGGTTGCTTGCCAGCGCAGTGTCGCTGCAGGCCTTCAGTGCAGCGTCAGCGCAAACCGGCACCGACGCGAGCCAGCCCGAAATTGAAGTGGTCGTGACAGGATCGCGTCTGCGCCCGGAAGCTGCGCAAGACACGCCCATCGCCGTGTCCGTGTTGCCTGCAACGCAGCTTGAGGCGCTTCATAGCGTGAGCATCGCCGCGCTATCGGGTCTTGTTCCGAACCTCACATTGAACGAGACGGGCACATCGCCGGGCCTGGCGACCATCAGCTTGCGCGGCTTCAATACGCGCAACAGCGACATTTCGTCGGAACCCGGTGTCGCGGTCTACGTGGACGGCGTGTATCAGACAACGTCGTCCGGGTCGCTCGCGGACTTGTACGATGTCGAGCGGCTAGAAGTGCTGCGCGGGCCGCAGGGAAGCCTTCTGGGAAAGAATTCGGGCGCGGGTGCCATCCTTCTCAGTCGAACCCGTCCGACAGGAGAGTTCGGCGGACGAGTAGGGGTTGAATATGGCAGTTACAATCTTGCCCAAGTTCAAGCGCTCGTGAATTTCCCGGTTATTACAGATGTACTTGCCGCGAAGGTGACCGCGAACTTCCGGCGCCGCGACGATTGGGTCGACAACGTGCTGGTCCCCGGTGCAGATACGGGCGGAGAGAAACGCGGGTCTGTCCGCGGCGCTCTTCTCTTCACGCCGAGCGCCGACTTCAAGCTGTATCTGACGGCGGATTACATTTGGGATCGGTCCTCGCAGGCGGGCGCGCGTAACGTGTCACCGGCAACCGACCTCGGTTGCGTCTTTTTTGGCGTCTGCAATCCTGGAGCCGGACGACGGGGGGAGACGGGGATTGGCTTCACGGCAAAGCCAACGCAGGATGAGAATAACGTCACCGCGAATGCCGAATGGGTGCTGGGCGGGGTGAAGCTGACCTCAATTACGGGCTATCGCCACTACGAGACGGTAAATAACGTCGATCTGGATATGAGCCCGTTTCCAATCCTCGAGGTCTTTGATTCGCCTATCAAACTGAACCAGTTTTCGCAGGAATTGCGGCTTTCCTCGGAAAAGGGCGGGTTCGATCTTGACGGTCGGCTGACTTGGCTGATTGCCGGTTACTATGGCCATAGCAACGGCACGATGACGCAGCGTATTCTCGCCTTCGGTGCTCCGAGCCCGCAACAGCAGAAGGTGATCCGCGACAGCTACGCCCTATTCGGGCACGCCGATTTCGACGTGACGGACGAGCTGACAGTCTCAGTCGGCGGACGCAGAAGTTGGGACAAGGTGAAGCACGCCTTCGGCTTGCCCGGGACAGGGGAAGCGCCCCCGCCTTATATTAGGGAAGACAGTGAGGACTTCAAAAACACATCTTTCGAGTTGGGTGCCCAGTATAAGTTCGCACCTGGCAAGATGGCCTATGTCCGGTACGCGGAAGGCTACAGAGGCGGCGGCTTCGTAGGGCTTCCCGGATCGCTGGCCGCAGCGGTAGGCTTCGACCCGGAGACCTCGGAGTCCTACGAGCTTGGCCTCAAGACGAGTTGGCTCGACGACCGTCTTACGCTGAACCTGACGCTGTTCGAAACCAAATTCAAAAACCTGCAACGCGACATCGTCGGTGCCGGCCCTAACAACACCTTCATCCAGATCGTGGCCAATGCTGCAGATGCCACGACCAAAGGCGTCGAACTCGAAGCAAGCTTGCGTCCGGTACGTGGCCTCACGCTGAGCGGAAACGTCGGCTATCTCGACGCCAAGTATCAGCGCTATCAGGTGGTCGATGCCTTTTCCGGAGCGACGATCGACCTTTCCGGTCAGCCGCTTACTTATGCTCCGAAGTGGACGGCAAGCGGCATAGCCGAATATCGCCATGAGGTAAATCTGCCATTGGCATTCGATTCGCTGACGTGGCGGGCAAAAGGGGACTGGCGCGACAACTTCCAGATGTCGAACAGCGCCAACCCGGTCGGTTTGCAAGATGCTTATGCAGTTGTTGACCTGTCTCTGGCAATTGGAAGCGGGAAGGGTTACAGCCTCACCTTGTATGCTAACAACGTGTTTGATAAGCGGTTCACGACATTGGGTGAAAACGTCAGCGGCCTGATATCGTTCAACTACGATAACATCGGCCGCACAGTAGGTGCAGCATTGAATTACGAGTTCTGACACTTCTGGCGACTGCCACGCCGGGACGGTGCGGCAGTCGCCTCTCGTGAGTACGGCGTCACGTTGGCGTCGCCCTGAATAGTGGTTCCGGGGCTTGGAGATTTTCTGCCACCCCAAATTTTCTGCGAACGAGGTCAAGATGTCCGATACGGTAGAACGCTCATGGGTTGAGCGGCTCGATGCCGTTTTTGCCAGTCAGGACATCAGCGGATTGTCCGACCTTTTCGACTGGCGCTGCGTATGGCGTGATTTGCTCGTCTTCGACTGGCGATTTCAGAGCTATTCCGGCCTCGATTCGATGCGGTCCGCGCTGGAGCGAGCGTTTGCTGACCGCGCGCCGAGGGATGCGCGGCTCGACCATCCCTGCATCACGACGAGCGGCGGCGACGATACGCGCAATGGCTTTTTCCACTTCAGCACCAATGTCGGAAAGGTCCGGGGATATTTCAGCTTGAAACGCGCATCGGGGGGCGATCATGGCTGGCGGGCAGTCGCTCTCGTGACCGAGCTTCTGGAGATCAACGGGCACCCTGCGCGGCTGGGCAAGAATCGCCCGGAAGGCAGGAAGATGGGGCCGGTCATCGGCAGGATCGGATGGCGCGCGCAAAGGGAGGCGGAAGCGGCCTTCAGCAGCGAAGATCCTGCCGTGCTGATCGTTGGTGGAGGACATAGTGGCCTGATGATGGCCGCTTATCTAAAGACATTGGGGCTGACGGCCCTGATCGTCGAACGCAATCAGCAGACGGGCGATAATTGGCGCAAACGCTATCCGTCGCTGGCGCTGCACGATCCGCAAAGCGTTGGCCACTTCCCCTACATGCCGTTTCCAGAGACGTGGCCGCAGTTCACGCCGAAAGACAAATTCGCCGATTTTTTAGAAGCTTATGCGACCCTCCTTGACCTCAATGTCTGGACGGGAAGTTCCATCAAGAACCTCCGTTTCGATGAGACCAGCGAACGATGGGAGGCTGAGATCGAGCGGGGGGACGCGCAGGGCGGTCGCCGGGTGCTGCATCCGCGCCACCTCGTCATCGCAACGGGTGCCAACGATGGCGTCAATATCCCCGAGATACCGGGAGTATCCGACTACGCCGGCACAATCGTCCATTCGCAGGACTATCGTGGTGCGGAGGACTGGGTCGGCGGCCGCGCCATCGTTGTCGGCAGTGGCGTGAGCGGCCATGACGTTGCGCAGAACCTCGCCGAAGCCGGCGTCGAAGTGACGATGATCCAGAAATCATCGACCTACGTCGTCGATGCAAAGACCTTTCACGCCGTAAATTATGCCTTCTACGAAGACGAGCGTATAGCGACAGCGGATGCGGATCTGATGGGTGCGCTTCTGCCATTCGGCTTGCTGCCTGAAGCTGTCGGTCCGGCCATGACGTCAGCATTGCGTGAGCAGGACGAAGTGCTCCTGCAAGGGCTCGAACGGCGCGGTTTCAGCCTGAATTTCGGACCGGACGGTCAGGGCGTGGTCGGCATCGTCTTCCGCAACAACAAGCACGGATATTATTATAATGTCGGCGCTTCGGAGCTCATAATCGAAGGTCGTATTGGCGTGCGGAGCGGTGTTTCGGTCGACCGCTACACCGAAAAGGGTGTCCAGCTGACCGACGGCGAGCGGCTCGACGCCGATCTGATCGTGTGGGCGACAGGATATACGCCGCCTATAGGCCAGTTGGAAGCATTGCTTGGTCAGGATATCGCGTCGAAACTCAATCCGATCATGAAGGTTGGCGAAGATCGAGAATTTAGCGGGGTTTGGCAAAAAGGACCGCAGAAAGGCCTGTGGCTGGCTCATTCGTTCGGGATTGCGATGAGCAGATTTTATCTGCGACTGACCGCGCTTCACATTCAGGCTATAGAGGCGGGGCTATGCGACAGGTAACTTCAGGACGGATATTGCTACGATCGGGCCTCACCGATCACGTCGAATATTCCAAAGCGGCCAGCCAAGTCTCCATAGCCTCACGATGCGTGCTCGTCACCGCGTTCATCAATCGTGCCGTGGTGCCTCGCACCATTTCACCTGCGGATTCGTCGGGTTCGCAAGTTCCGCTCATGAAGTCGAGAACGAGCATCGACTGGATGGCAGCGGTTCCTTGATCGCCCTTTCTTCTTCTTCTTCTGTATTCCGCTGTTTGGGCGGGGGCACGACTGTCGCGTCGATGATCTGCCCTCCCATGGCGAGATAGCCCCTGTCCGCGAAAAACTTCGAAATCCACCACGGCCGCTGGCCGCTCCAGCGGATCGCCAGCAGCGATCAGCGCCTCATATCGGTCCGCAAGATCGAAAAACCCAGGCTGTCCTACCATCCCTGCCTCCGCTGTCGCGCACCGGCAGTGAATCACCGCAAGCCGTCAAACACCACCGGTTTTTCGAGGTGTCCAACGGGCTGACTTGGTGCTGTTGGATATCTCAGGCCTCCCTGAACTGGCCACCGGTTCCTAAAGCGCTCGCGCCGCAATGCAGAGGCGGCGCGCAGGGCGCGAGGTCTCGTGACGGCGCGCGCTCCACAAGTGGCGCGTTTTGCCATGTGTCTGCACCTTGCGGACCGGTATGCCATTGGGCCAAGGTTGCCGCGAAGAGTCTATCTTCAATCTATAAAAATGTGGGAGGATTACCATGATCAAAGCCCTTGGAGTCACCAAGGCAACCAGGGCGGCGTCCCTGAGCCTTTTTTCAAGCATTCTTGCAATGAGCGTTTCGTCAGCGGCTCATGCGCAGACTTCCGAAGATGCCGCCGCAGGAGCCATTGACGAGATTGTCGTCACGGCGCTCAAGAGCGGTCAAGCCCTTGAAAAGGCGCCCGTTTCGGTCTCGGTCGTCACTGGCGAAGAGCTCAGGAACCTGCAGGTCGAAAACGTCAGCCAGATTACGGTGCGCACGCCGAGTGTCGTTTACAATACGGCCCAGGGAAGCGCCCAGATCTTCATCCGCGGCGTGGGTTCCAGCTTCTCGCTGGCAGGTGCCGAGAGCGCCGTGGCCACTTACATCGACGGAAGCTATATCCAGCGGCAGTTCGGTGCCGACGTTGGCGTCTTTGACGTGTCGTCAGTTCAGGTCCTGCGTGGTCCGCAGAGCGTTCTGTACGGTCGCAACGCGACCGGCGGCGCCGTGGTGATCGAGACGAACAAGCCCACCCACGATACGGAAGGCTACGTTGAGGGCACTGGCGGGAACCTTGGATCGTACCGGGTCGAAGGTGTCGTCAACACGCCGCTCAGCGACACGCTGGCCCTGCGCATCGCCGGTGCGGTGTGGGGCAGGAACAACTGGATCAAGAACTTGGGCGACGGCGGAGATATGGGTGGTAGCGATGCCAAATATATTCGTGGCAAGCTGCGCTGGGAACCCAATGACCGGCTGGATATGGTGCTCACGGTCGAGCATTCGAGCGTCGGCGAAAATGGCTATGCCCTGCACAGGGTCGAAGACGCACCCTGCCTCGCCTGCGTGTTCTATGGGCTGAGCAATCAGGGAACGGGCTATTACGAGGTCAGCACCAATGACAGGAACAGCCCGCTGCCAGGGGGGGAGAGAGATTACATCCTCAACACCAAGATTACGAACATTGCGCTGAATGCCCAATATCAAACCGATAATTTCGATGTGACGAGCGTCACCAGCTATAGGCGGACCAGCGTATTCCCGTGGTCGGACAACGACCTGTCGACCGCGCCGATGTTCTATTCCTATGTCGCCCAGACCGGACCGACCTTCAACCAGGACCTGTATGTCCAGACAAAGTTCGACGGCCCCCTGAACGTTCTTGCCGGCGTCTATTACCAGCGGGAGCGGCAAACGCAGGTTACGCGGTTTGCCGGCGGGTACTGGGACGGCTTCCTCGGCGTCGCGGGCTCGATGCCCAGCGCGAGGCTTAAGGCACCGGTCGATTCCATTTCATTGTATGGCGACGCAACCTTCGATATCACACCCGAGCTACGCCTTACGGCTGGCCTTCGTTGGTCCAGCGACAAAAAAAGGCAGGACAACTATAACGATGCGCAGGGCGCTTTGCTTGCGGGCGGCCTGACCGAGTATCACAGCAAACGGACTTATAGTTACGTCACGCCGCGGGCGGTCATTTCCTATGAAACCGGCAATAATTATTACTATTTTTCCTATGCCGAAGGCGTCCGCAGCGGCTTCTTTACATCGCCATCCTTCGCACCGGTTCCCGCACTCGAACCGGAACGGTTGAAGAACTTCGAAGCGGGCGCGAAGAACAGTTTCCTTGACGGGCGACTGAAGACCGCACTGACAGTCTTTTATGGCACGTTCGAAAACATGATCGTCCAGTTCAACAATCCCGCCGGCGGGGGCATTTCGGCCCAGAATGCGGCCAAGGCCGAACTCTACGGGGGCGAGTTGGAAGTAACCTACAATGCCGGTCGCGCGTTTCAGATCTCCGCTGGTGCATCATATTTGCACAACGAGTTCACCGATTATCAGAACGCGGCAGTCTTCACGCCGGGGCCGAATGGGTATTATGTGCCTATCACCCAAGACCTGAGCGGCCATACTGTGCCGCGCGCACCGGAGTTTACAGGTTTCGTCAGCCTCAACTACAATCATGAATTCGACAATGGCTGGGCCATGCAGGCCAATATCAACGCCAACTATTCAACGTCGTTCGACTTCACTGCAGGCGCCGGCGGCACCGCCCGTCGCGACAGGCAGGACGCTTACGAGCAAGTCAACGGTCAATTGAAGGTTACCTTGCCGGGCGACAGAGTCTACATGAAGGCGTACGTCAAGAACCTGACTGACGCGAAATACAAGCTCTACGCGGCGACCGACGATTTCGGATCGCAGTATGCACCGGGAATGCCTCGGACTTACGGTGTCGGGCTCGGCGTGCGTTTCTGACAGGTAGGATGGCGGCGGATGCGGGCTTGATCGCCCGGATCCGCCGGCTTTCCTTGCCCGCAGTTTGAAGAATCGGGAGGAGACAAGCTATCGCTAAGGAGCAAGCCTGGCCCTTTGGCCTGCATGGCCGTAGGGCCGTCGTCACCGGCGGCGCGCGCGGTATCGGACTGGCGATCGTCGATCTCTTCAAGGCCTATGGCGCGACCGTCATCATCGCCGATATCGATGAGGAGCTTGCCAGGTCTCGCGTCACGGACGAGCGCACGTCTGCGCTGTTCCTCGATCAAGGTGATCCGGCCTCGATCGAGCGCGCCTTTGCCATCGTGGCACAAGGCGGCGGTCTTGATGTGCTGGTCAATTGCGCGGGTATATATCCACGCGCTCCGCTGGAAACCGTGGACACGGAATTTCTGGACCGGATGTGGGATGTCAATCTGCGCGGCGTGCTCCTGTGCACGCGCGAAGCGGTGAAGCAGATGAAGCCGAAGGGAGGGGCGATCGTCAATATTTCGTCCATCGGCGCGTCGCGGGTCTGCATTCACGACGCCATCTCCTACGGCGTCACCAAGGCCGGCGTAAATGGGCTGACGTCACTGGTCGGCCTTGAATATGCCCAATATGGCATTCGTGTTAATGCCATTATGCCCGGCGGTATCGACACCGAGACCGCAGTGGCGACGAATCCTGATCGGCCGATCCGCGGTCCTTTCGCAGAACCGGGTCGAGTTCCTCTGTGCGGCGGACAACTCGGCAAGCCCGAGGACATTGCCGCTGCGGCGCTTTATTTCGCCAGCGATGCATCTCGTTATGTGACTGGTCAAATCTTGGCTGTAGACGGCGGCTTTCTAATCAGCTGATCGTTCCGGGAGCGGACGAGATCAGGGAATCGCGCCCGCGCCCGTTCAATCAGTGACGCGGTAGCCTACGCCTATTTGATCGCGATCGGCGTGATCGGGCTGCCGACTCCGTTGCTGACCTTAAGCGGCGGGGCAATGAAGAAGAATTCCCACACTCGGTCACTCTCGCAATCCGCGGCTAGCGCATCAAGATCGAACATTTCACCGAGCGTCATGCCCATGTCGCGTATCAGGACGCAGTGAACCTGCATGATGAGCCGTTCGGGGTTCGGGGGTACCACCTCTATCCCCCAGTTGTCGGAAGCCAGCGCCGCGATCTGTCGATTGTGCAGCCATTCGACGCAGCTCAAATCGATACCGGGTTCGCCGTTCCAATAGGCGCCGGGTGCCCGATCCACGGTAAAGTGGCGCAGATAGCCGGTGCGGAAGAGCAGGATGTCGCCTGGGCCTGCCGTGACCTTCTGTCGCCTTTCGGCCGCCTCCATGTCTTCGGGCGTGATCACATAACCGGGGTCGAGACGATCCACTCCTTTCAGTGCGGCGATATCGAGCAACACGCCTCTGCCTGCGATGCCCTTGGCGATGGTCTGGTGGATGGACAGGCGTGTCGATCCGGCATTGGTGGTGATCGTTTTCTCAGGTACGTTGTTGTAGAACAGGTTGTCGTAGCCGACATGGGCCAACCCGTCCCACTGAGTGGCGCATTGCAGCGGCATCATGATGAAGTCATCGACATTGATCATGCCCTTGGGACCGATCAGATGTTCGTTGAAACTCTCCGTATCCGATGGCGAGCAATTGAGAAGATGTACGGGATTGGTCCGCCCCCCCAGGCCCATTTGCGGGCCGTTCCGGTCGAGCGGCAGTGCAAGGTCGAAAATCCTACCGTGGCGAATGAGTGCAGCCGCCGCAACGAGATGTTCCGGCGCGATGTGGTTAAGCGTCCCGATCCGGTCCTCCTCGCCCCAGCGCCCCCAATTGCTGAACCTTGCTCCAATCGTTCTGAAGTCTTCCATCCATTCAACTCCTCAGCCAAACTTTCCTGGTGACATTCTCGTGGTGTCAATCCGGCATCTTGTTTCCGGTCGCGTGGATAAAGCGCGTCTTTCGCGTCTGCGATGAGAAACGAAAGGGTCTTCATTCCGCGTGCTTGCGTAGCCCCGCTGGCATCCTATCCCGACCCTTAGTGAGCTATGCGCTGCGAACAGCCTGCATTCAAGGCGGATGACATAAAAATGGTTCAACAGACGCGGGCAGAGGCGCGTCGGTTTGGGTGTCCTGGCGCAATCTGCCCTCCCAACAGTTTTGCCTTCCATTCACGCCCGGTTATACCCGCTGGTATAAAATCGTCGGCAGAACCACCCTGGTGGCCTATTGTATCGAAAAAGCCTTGGCGGCTTCGCGCACGGGCGTAAAGCCGCTGTTTCGGTAGGATTTGCGTGCCCACCAATTCGCCTAAACCGCGGTGGGACGTCGGCGCTAAAAGCAATGAATGTGGAAGGATGAGAGGATGACTGGGAGATTGGACGGCCGCGTGGCGGTTGTGACGGGCAGCGCGCGCGGGATTGGCAAAGGCATCGCCGCCCGCTTCGCCGAAGAGGGCGCGCGAGTGTTGCTGGTGGATATCCGCGCCGACGACCTGGAGGCCGCCCTTGAAGACATGTCGGCCGAGCATTGTGCGATGCTGGCGATCGATCTGACCGATCGTGCTGCTCCGGAACGGGTTCGTGCTGCCGCCAACGAGGCGTTCGGCAAAATCGACATCCTCGTCAACAATGCCGGGGTGGGGATCGGTGGACAGATCGAGGATTTCAGTGATGAGCAGTGGGATCGAACGATAGCCATCAACCTGACCGCGCCGTTCCGCCTGTCCCGCAGCATCGTGCCGCAAATGGCCGATGCGGGTTATGGCCGGGTCATCAACATTTCATCAATGAACGCGCAGATCGGCATGCGGCAGGACACGGCCTATGCGGCGACAAAGGCGGGGCTTGAAGCGCTGACCAGATCCATTTCGGTCGATTATGGCCCGCGCGGAGTGACCGCCAACACGATCGCACCCGGAACGATAGAAACGCCGCTGAATAGCGACATCCTGTCGACCTGGGGTGACGAGAGTGCGTTGAAGCAGATCGTCCTTATCAACAAGCCGGTGCCAGGGAACGGGGCGGTGGAAGACATCGCTGCCGCAGCAACCTATCTCGCCAGCGAGGAATCGCGGTATGTCTCTGCGCAATGCCTGGCCGTGGACGGTGGTCTATGCGGCACTCGCTTCGTACCCGACCCGAAAGGCGAGACCCCGCGCCGCTATGTCGAGCACGACTGAAAACGCCTCCGGGTCGGGCGAATGGCGCGCTTTGCCATTAAGACGGCTTTTACACGACGATGGCGTGCTAGTAGCGAAGTCGAAGTAGAGGAGAGAACGCGCGATGGCGCTAGCATTCGATGAGTACAAGGACCGGTTTCGGTACGTCGCCATCTCACGTGATCAAGGCGTGGTAGAGATGGTCCTGCATGACAAAGGCGATACCTTGCTGTGGAACGATGCGATCCACGAAGAGCTGGTCGACGCCTTGCTGTACGTGGGGCGAGATCCGGAAACCAAAGTCGTGATTTTAACGGGGGCTGGCGAGGATTTCTGTCCCGGCCCCAATCCAGAAAGCTTCCATTTCGACGGGTCGGTGCCGCCGGTCGGTTTGGATCACATATATGCCGAAGGCAAAGACCTGATTCACAACCTGCTCAATGTGCGGGTTCCAGTCATCGCGGCGGTTCACGGGAGGGCGCATTCGCACAGCGAACTGGCACTGCTGTCCGACATCGTGCTGTGCACGCCGCAGGCCAGTTTCCGCGATCCTCATTTTGAATATGGCATCGTCCCCGGCGATGGCGTGCAAATCGCGTTCCTGATGGGGTTCGGGATGAACCGAGGGCGCTATTACCTGCTGACGGGGAAGGAGATCTCGGCGGCGGAGGCTCTCGCTGCCGGCGTCGTCGCCGAAGTAGTGGGGCGTGATGGCCTGCTGCCCCGCGCTCGTGAACTCGCCGCGCAACTGGCGCGGCAGCCAATTCTCACATTGCGATATACGCGCGAGACGCTGGTCGCCGAACTGCAGCGTTTTGCCCACGATCATCTTGGGCATAGCTTGGCGCTGGAAGGCTTCTCATCGGGTTATGGCGCATGGGGTGGGTCGCTGCATAATGACTGACGAATCCGCGGACATCAGGCTGGACGGCTTGGTCGCAATCGTTACCGGCGCTGGTCGGGGGCTGGGGGCCGCCTATGCGCACGAACTGGCGCGGCGTGGCGCTGCGGTCGTTGTCAACGATCTGGGCACGGACGGCGACGGCAGCGGCGAAAACGCCGAATGCGCAGAGGCTGTCGTCGCAGCAATCGTTGCGCAGGGCGGCAGGGCGATTGGTGATGATGGCGACGTGACCAGCGAAGCCGACATGGCGCGCCTGGCGAGCAAGGCGCGCGAGGCGTTCGGCGGGATCGACATCGTTGTCGCCAATGCTGGCATTTGCGGCTCGAACCCATTCATAAGTACCTCGCTCGACGAATTCCGGCGCTATTGGGAGATACATGTCGCCGGCACGATCAACATCGTTCGTGCCGCCTGGCCCATGCTGCTGAAGAGCCGCTCGCCCCGGATCGTCATGACCGAATCGGCGGCCGGCCTTTATGGGATGGCCGGCCAGGCGAGCTATGCCGCGGCTAAGGGCGCGGTACACGGGCTGATGCGAACGCTGGCGATCGAGGGGGCGGAGTCGGCCATTCTCGTCAATTCAATTACGCCTGGCGGCTACAGCCGGATGCACGACGCGGCGATCAAGGACCCGGCAATGCTGGAAGCCACCCGTCAGATCATGCCCGCGTCGCTGGCGGCGTCCGTGGCGGTGTGGTTGGCAAGCCCTGCATGTTCGTTCACCGGGCAGGTCTTTTCCGGGTGGGGAGGGCGGGCGGCCCGCGTGGCCATCGGACCCGGCCGCGGCTATTACGATCCCGCGCTCAGCGTCGAGATGCTTGTTCAGCATGCCGACGAAGTTGGCGCCACAACAGCAATGTACGAACCGACCGATTCTCTGGATGAGGTGGTCGCCTGGCAATCGGGTCGGTTCGCAAAATCCAAGGCGGAGTCTTCCGAATGACCAAGATTGTGACCGAGGCCCTGCGCGGTGCCGACGACGGATGGCTGCGCAAGGCGCTGGCCGCTGCCGATCCGATGGTGCTGATGGGGCTGATCTACCACGCGACCCAGGACGGATCGCTGGACCGTATCGAAACGCAGCGGTTGCGGGTAGGGCTGAGCGAGGCGACGATCGTCCCCGACGAAAGCGATTTGGCGACGATCAGGGACAAGGCGTTTGCGCTGCTGCGCGGCTATCGCGATGGCACGATCTCTCCGCCCTCTGCCCAGGATGAAGAAGTCCTGCGCCACGCGATGAGCCTTGCGGCGGGCGATCCCGTGCCGATCGAAGAGATGGATCTGCATCGCGACGTCCTCGCGTTGCAACCGAAGGTGGACGGCTGGGACAATCCGCCGGCCTGCGGCAACCCCGCCGAATTTTCCGTACTCGTAATCGGGGCCGGCCTTGCGGGCATCAACGCCGCGGTCCAGCTCAAGGCCTCGGGCTTGTCGTTTGAACTTTTCGACCGCAATGCCGGACCGGGCGGAACCTGGCAGAAGAACCGCTATCCCGGCGCCCGTGTGGACTGGCCCAGCCGCCTCTATTCGCACAGTTTCGGCGCGACGTTCCCGTTCCGTCACGGTTTTGCGCCGCGCGCCGAAATGGAGGAATATCTGCAGTGGTGCGTGGAAGAATACGACCTCGCCGACCATATCCGTTACGGCATGAAGGTCGATAGCCTTGTCTGGAGCGAAGATCGCGGCGAATGGACCGTCAGCGCGACCGATGCACAAGGGAACCAGGTCACCCGCAATTATCGTGCGGTGATCAGCGCGATCGGGCTGCTGGACCGTCCGAAAATTCCGGCGATTGCCGGGATGGCGGATTTCCGCGGCAAGGTGATGCACTCGAGCTTGTTTGATCCGGAGACGGACTTGACCGGTAAGCGTGTTGCGGTTCTGGGTACGGGCGCAAGCGGCCTGCAAATGGTGCCGGACCTCGCGCCGCTTGTCGCGCAACTGACCGTCTTCCAGAGGTCACCGGCCTGGGTCGTTCCGGCGCATGGCTACCGTCAGCCTCTTTCCGAAGAGGCCCAGTGGCTGGATGCGAACGTGCCCTATTACGCCAACTGGACGCGCTTTGCGCTGGGGTGGGTGCTCGGCGATCACCGCCTGCTGCGCGTCTTCGACGTTGATGCCGACTGGGACGATCCCCTGTCGTCAAATCCTGTAAACCGCGAGGCGCGCGAGTTTGCCTTGGCGCACATTCGGCAAGCTCTTGCGGACCGGCCGGATCTGCTTGAAAAAAGCATCCCCGATTACCCGATCTTTGCTAATCGGCCAGTAGTCGACAACGGCTGGTTCGATGCGCTCAAGCGCGATAATGTCGAACTTGTGACCGACGGGGTTGCGCGCTTCACCGAAGGCGGCATCGCGACCGTGGACGGCATCGAACGACAATTCGACATTGTCGTCATGGCCACCGGCTTCGATCCCAATAACTATTTCGCGGAAATCGATATCGTGGGGCGGGGTGGCAAACGGATCGCCGACCTCTGGGCGGATACCGGGCCACAGGCCTTCTGGGGCATTGCCGCCCCAAACATGCCCAATTTCTTCATGCTTTATGGTCCCAACGCGAACCCGAGGAACCTGGGTCCCGTCCAGTATGGCGAATGGGCCATCACCTACATCCTCGATCTGCTTGCGCGCGAGATCGAAAACAACTGGAAGTCGGTCGAAATAAGCGAGCAGGTCTACCGCGATTTCAACGCCGAGCTCGAGAAGAGGCTGCTCGGCATCGTATCAGTCAACCCGAAGACGACCCATGCATCCTATTACATCACGACGCCGGGTCGATCCGCCGTGCAATCGCCCTGGACCTCGCGCGAGGTGCATGACGCCTTCGCCAAGGTCAACCTTGGGGATTTCAGGGTAGAAGCCTGGAACGCGGATAGCATGACATCCCAGGATGACCGGGTGCGAAAGTCGGAGCGGGCATAACCCGATGCCGGACGGTTGGCGCAATTTGCCCCCAGACAGGTGAATGCCCTTGGCAGACAGACAGCCAGGAAAGCCTGTAAGGGTGCACCATTGAAATAGAAATCAAGTGCCGGAAATCCGGTCGGGGACGGGGAGTAGCTCGGGCGATCAATGGCATTTGTCAGATTGATCATAGTTGCGGGGCAGGCTGCACCAGACGGTTGTCGGCATATCCTGTGCACAAATTCCCTTACTACCGCGCATTGGAAGGAATATCATGCCCAACAGGCTGGACGAAATTCGCGAGAGGTACGATCTGGAAGTCGCGTCGCACCGACCGCCCGAAACCGAAAACGACCTGCCGCTCTCGTACGAAGAGATCAGCGATGAATGGCTAACCCGGATCGTCTGTGGTGATGTCGAGGGTGCGCGAGTTGTCGGGCATCGTCTTGGTGACGCGGATGATGGTACTTCGACCCGACGCCGCATTTTCCTCGATTATAACGAAGCAGGGATGCAAGCCGCTCTGCCCCGTTCGGTGTTTTGCAAATCGTCCTTTCGCCTCGCCAACCGATATTCGGTCGGTTTCTGCGGCGGCGTCGAGGCCGAAGTAGAATTCTATAATAGGGTAGAGCCGCAACTCGATATCGAAACACCGAAGCCAGTCTGGGCCAAGGTCAATCCCGACACATACAACTCGTTCATTATGCTCCACGATCTCGATCCGGAGACGGAATTCTGTACGCTGGAGAGCAAACTGACCGAGGAGCATTGGCGAGGCCAGTTATCCTTGCTCGCCTCCATCCATGGCCGCTTCTGGAAGAGCGAGGATCGCGACGCCATACTGGGCGGCTTGCAGACCTGGCCACAATATTTCGACAAGGTCATCGAACTGGGTTTCGAGCAGCTTTGTGCCAAGGGCTTCGATGCCGCCAAAGCGGTCATCCCGGCTGACGTCGTTGCGCTTGAGGACAAGGTTTGGCCTGCCACGATCGCTGCGATAGACAGGCAGCGCTCGTTACCGCATACGCTGATCCATGCGGACGTGCACTTGCGCAACTGGTATATCACGCCAACCGGTCACATGGGCATCAACGACTGGCAGTGCGCGACCCGCGGCCATTGGGGTCGCGATCTTGCCTACACGCTCAGCACCGCGATGCCCATCGAAGTTCGCAGGGAGCAGGGCGAGGCTTTCACGCGACATTACCTCGATCAGCTGTCACGAAACGGCGGGCCAGACGTCAGCTACGAGGAGGCGCTCGAACATATACGTCACGAGTTGCTGCCTGCACTCGCATGGTGGACCGTAACCATGTATCCAGGTGACGATCTGCCGGACATGCAACCGATGGATCATACTTTAGAGATGATTAAGCGCATCACAGCGGCAATATCCGATTACAGATCACTCAGCTAGTCTGAGGTGGTATCGACTGCTTCGGCCTGCGGACTACCTGTTGATTGCCGCTGAGGAGTGCCTCTGGAAGGGCATAAATTTTCGCTGAGAATTGACCCATGTTGAACTCGCCCCTGGCTTTGACGCGGGGGATCATGGAGAGTTGGACATGGCGTCATTGAGCGCTATCCGACGCTGGCATTACCGCGATCATCTATCGATCCGCGAGATTGCGACGTACGGGGCTGTCAA